>JAGPIQ010000114.1 GCA_018054895.1 Lutibacter sp.
TACCTTATTTAACAAATAAGCCGAAGACTCTGTAAAAGCTCCTCCAAAACCTGTAATTGTTTGAAATTTTTCTTCAGGTAAAATTTTAATTGAAGTTACTTTCTCTCCAGGAGAAAATTCTGTTATTCTTTTAAGTTTATTCCCGTTTACTGAAGTTTCAAAAACTTCTACAGATAATTGTGTAGGTTTTTCAGTACAACTCCCTATACTAAAAAATAAAATTGCTCCAATACAATAATTTAATGTTTTCATTTTTTATTACTATTTAAATTTTTAATACAAAAAATAAAAGGACGAGCATAAAAACTCGCCCCTTTATTGTTAACCAAACTAACTTAACATTTTTTTTTATATTATTAATAAACTACTTTGAAGTAAAACGAATATTATCAAAATAAAATACGGTATCAGATGCTCTTCCTTCTACAGTGTCAGGATGTATAACTATTCGATTTATATCAGTGGTACCATCTTGACCAATTTTATTAAGCAAATCACTAAAATCGAATGTTATTTCTTCCCATTCATTAATTTTAGTATTCGTTACTTCAAGTGCTTGTGCACCACCGCCAACACCAACAAGTTTAAACATAATTGGACTTTTTGTACTTTTGTACACCATAACCTTAATAATAGTGTTTGATGCAGTAACGCCCCATGGAGCTCCCATTTCACCAGATGCTGTTTCCATACCAACCCATCTAGTACCTGATTTTAAAGCTGTAATTTTAGCAACATTTGAAGATGTGTTTATTCCAGTTTTACTTGGATTTGCAACAAACCCTAATGGAATATTGGTGTCGTTTTCAAAAACATTCCAAGTCCAATTAGCTCCAAATCCATTAGATTCAAAATCGATAGGAAGTGTTAGATTATAAGCTCCTGTACTTCCGCCACCACTTGTTCTTTCATACAATTTAAGATCATCAAAATAATAAGTGTTGGTATTTGCTGCTTTGTTTAAATCAAAGATAATTACAACTTTATCATATTTATTAGTGTGGCTACTGCTGAATGCAAAAGTTAATTCTTCCCATTCATTTGTTTTAGTAGTTGTTACATTAATTTCAGTATTAGTATTAGGATCAGCAATTGATTCTAATTTTAATAATACGGTATAACCTGGATGTGCAGAATACACTTTCATTTTAAACCCTGCATTTGCACTTAAATCAAATTTAGAAGTAAAATCAATTTGATTGTTATCCCATCCGTTAATTCCGCCTTTTGTTATTTTAGCCACTTTACATGAAGTATTTATACCTGTAGCACTTGGGTTATCTGCCCATGCAAACGTTGCATTATCATTCTTAAATCTAGAAGTAATATTTGTTTTAAATGTCATATTTAAACCTACTGCAGTATTAATTTCTGAAGCCTCTGTAGCACATGATCCTGCAGCCGCAACTATAACTGTTCTGGTTTTTTCAGGAGCTGCATTACCTGCGGCATCCTTTACGTTGTAAGTAATAACATAAGTACCTGCTTTATTTACATTTACAGTATTTCCTGCAACAACAATTTTAGCTGAAATATCTCCATCTACATCATCTGTAGCCGTTGCTCCTGGATCTGTAAACGCGTCTCCAAGTGTAACATTCATAGAAGCATTCCCTTTTAATGTAATTACTGGTGCAACAGCATCATTAGCAACAATAACAGTTCTTGTTCTTTCCGTTGCAGTATTCCCTGCTCCATCACTTACGTTGTAAGTAATAACATATGTACCAGCTTTATTTACATCTACAACATCTCCTGCAACAACAATTTTAGCTGAAACGTCTCCATCTGCATCATCCATAGCCGTTGCTCCTGGATCCGTAAATGTTCCGCCTACTCTAACATTCATTTTAGTATCTCCAAGTATTGTTATTATTGGTGCTCCAACATCAGAAATTACTATTAAATCTTCTGAAATATCCGATGCTCCTGCAACATTGGTTGCTTTTAAAGTAACTGTATACTCCCCTCTTAAAAAGGTTTTTATTGGGTTAATTTCCGTAGAACTAGTTCCGTCTCCAAAAGTCCAAAAATAATTTCTTGAATTTACTGATGTATTGATAAAAGTTACTGTACCTGTCTCAACATTCATTGTGTGTGTAAAGCCAGAAATAACTTTCGGGGTTACTGCATCATCATTTTCACATCCTACAAAGGATATAACTAAAAGCAACATTGAAATTTGCTTAATTGTTTTAATTAATTGTTTCATAATCGTTTATATTATTAGTTTAGTTTATTATTTTTCATATATTCTTACGTAATCTACCAACATGGTTTGTGGAAAAACCGTTTCACTATTGGGAGAACCCACAAAAGAGCCTCCAACAGCAAGATTAATAATGATTTTGAATGGATGATCAAAAACCCATTCTCCAGGCACATCAGCTGGTGTAATTTGATTGTATAAAACATCATCTACATAGTAATTTATATATCCTGGAGCCCATTCAATTCCAAATACATGAAAATTGGTATCAAAACGATCATTTTCCAAGCTATAACTTTTTGTAATAGCATTATCACCTGAATACCCATTACCATGTACAGTTCCATGTACTGTAGTTGGTTCTTGCCCACGATATTCCATAATGTCTATTTCACCACATTGTGGCCAAACTACTGCTGGACCACAATTGGCTCCTAACAGCCAAAATGCAGGCCAGATTCCTTGTCCATAAGGCACTCTAATACGCGCTTCAAAACGGCCATATGCTTGTTCTCCTTTTGTTACAATTCTTCCAGAAGTATAAGATGCACCATTATATGCCTCTTTTCTAGCAGTTATAATTAATATACCGTTTTGTACCGATATGTTTTCAGTACGATCGGTATAGTATTGAAGCTCATTATTACCCCAACCATTAACTCCTGTACCTATTTCATAATCCCAAATAGCACTATTAATCTTTCCGTTTGTATTGAACTCATCTGCCATTACTACGTTTGTAAATTCTGTAACAATTTGTGTTTCATCAGTGGTACAACTTGTAATGACTAGCAGTGGTAATACTATAAGTAATGACTTAAATAGCGTCATTTTTATTTTATTTATTTGTTTCATCTTATTGTTTTTTAATAATTAAATTTCAACTTATTGCTTATAGAAATAGATATTATCAACTAAAATATCTGTAATCGTAGCATCTGAAATAAAGACTACTTGAGCTAAATTGGCTCTGCTTTTTAATCCAGAAAAAGCACTAAGAGGAACATCTATACTTACCCAGCTTCCTTTAACTAAAGTTGTGTTAGAATATGATAAGAAAGCATCCGAATCATCACCTGTACCAAAAGCATTATCCGCTCCTATATCTTGTAATTTAATCTGTAAAAAATCTGAAGACGACATATCACTTTGAACTTGAATATCTATATGAAAATGTGTCATTTGAGAAATATTTATAGTAGGCACATCAACTGCAAACTGAATTCCAACAAAGTTTAATTCTGAATATTTTATAATAGTATCTCCGTTTAAATTAATATCATCTTGTCCTAACGTTGTTTGATAAGGTGCCCAATAACCATTATAATAATCAACAGGTTGATTTGTATATTTATTACTAAAAATAGAAATTACATTGCTCGCATTTTGTGTAGGAATTGGTGCGCCTATAAAACTACCTTGTGATTCAATAACTTTAGATCCTTTAGCTTTAACACCGCCTAACATAGCACTTATTTTTGCTGTACCAGAACCAACTACCGTTATTATTCCTGCTTCACTTACACGTGCTACATCAACATCCGTAGAATTAAATGTAAAATAAGATGGCGCTACAATAACCGATTGATTAAAACCGTTGGCCATATGAAATGTTTGTTTAAGTCCTGATATAGGCTTTGTTACACCAACAAAACTTTGTTCAACAATATCTATCCCCTCAAAAATAGCAGGCTGTGGTTGTGCTATAGTTCCTAATTTTTCAAATTTTAATTCGTCTATCCAAAAAGTATAACCATCACCATTATCATCTGGAGCTGCAGAATACCAAAACATTCCTTTTTCTTCAACTAACATTGCAGCGTCTGGAATTGGAATGGTATATTTAACCCAATTTGTTGTTAATCGTATCCCTCCACTTAATTCTACTTGGAATTTGTCATCTATAAAATTTTGACCAAAACCAACGCCATTTATTTTAGCAGCTACTGAAGATTTAGCCCAAAAAGTAAGTGCATCATAACCTGATAAATCTCTAGGAGCACCATCAATTATAAATGCAGCACCTCCATATCCACCTTTCGTATCATCGGCGTTTGGTATATCAAATCGCATAGATACAGTGCTTTCATAACCTACTTCCTCATCTATAGACCAAACAGTGGCTTTTGAGCCAGTATAAGGAAAGTAAAAATTTGTTCCTAAACCAATTGGCGCATCAGTGAAAATTTCTGCTGTTGCTGAGTGCGAAGCAAATTTAACTTCATCTGAAAAATCTCTTTCACAGCTTACTGTAAGAGTGAAAATGAATCCTAAAAGAAGTGTAATTTTTAAATAAATAAATTTTATGTTTTTCATTTCTCTATTTTTTATTTTCCAATATTAATATGTATGTACGTTCTAATTTCCCATTCATCACCATCACTAAATCCAACTGGACTTATGGTAGGTGCACTGGCAAAATCAGCTGTTGCATTTGGACTGTATCTTGGAGAATATTCATTTAGTGAACGCCAAGTACCGCGTATTCCAATTTTAGTATCTGGTAAAATAAACCAATCTGGTTTTCCAACTGATGTAGATATATCTAACATTACTTGAACAGGATATGTTAAATTGAAATCTTTGTGATAATCAAAAGGTCCCCAATCATTAATTTTACAAGAATGAACAATTTTTAATTTTTTATACATGAATCTAATATCTCCACCAAAACGTTCAATCAATCTTTCATCACTACCATTGGATTGTGCATTACCAAAGTAAAGGTTCGCTATTAATCCTAAATCTGGATTCATCTTAGATACAATACGTGAATTAGCCTCCCATAAATCATGAGCAGGTGTAGCATTAGGAAAGGCAAACGATGTACGATTTGCTAAAAACCCTACAGCTGCATCGGTAGTAGTAGGAAGGTGGCGAAAAACAAAACCAAAATTCATTGCGAATTTTGCATCTTCTGCTTTATCGTTATCCCATTCGTAAAACCAGGTTCCTGGAGTTGGGTCATAAGTAAGTAACAATTCACCAGCTACTGTTTCTCTATTTGCTCTTACAGCAAATGGATCATCTTGAATATTTCTAAGTCTTCCAGGTGCTTGAACGTCATTTGGCATGGCATCAACAATTGGTTTTTGCCATAAAAAGTTTGGTGCAATTTGTAAATTACCTAACTCATACGTAAAACCTGATAAAAAGTTAGTTTGGTTTCCACTTCCACTATCTTTTAGTCTCCATCCTGTATACGTTTTTGTTTGATCTGCGCCACCATTGGCAACTAATCCCATGGCTGCAGATTGTGCATACCATCTAAAAGAACCATTTTCATACTTTATTTTTGCTTTTGCTCCCCAATTATCACCTGTATTAATTTTATCAGTGTAAATGGTGTATTTAGGCCCAGATTTATCATCAGCTAAAAGCCATTCCTTATTAATTTCGGCAATTTGAAATTCTCTTCCATTTAGAGGTTCACCACCCCAAATACCACCAATTTCTAAACCTACACTTCCAAATTGTCTTTTAGCATACAATGTTACTCTACGTGTTTTAGGAAGCGGAATAGCAATAGAGGAAACAGCTGTAATATTATTAGTAATGTTTCCAAATTCATCTTCATCATATTTAGTTACACCTGATATATCAGCTAAATCTTCATGGTACACACCAGCTAAATTAAATTTTCCAATGTTTTTGGTGTATTTTAATAAAAGTGCTGGATTTGCACCCCACCAAAGTTGAGGTCCAAAAGCTGCTTTTAAGCCTGATAATTCCTTTTTACCATCAAATTCAAAACCAGATATCTCACCATTATAAGTATCTAAGTTAGGTCCATAATTAGCTTCAGGATAAAGACCGAAAAAATCACCTTCATCACCCCAATGGTAATGACCTGTACGATAAAAACCTCTTACATCTGCAACTTTTCCATTCCATTCAAATTCGGCATTATAAACTTGCAATCTATTTAAATCGTTCATTAATAAAGTGCCATCGGCAGTTTTTACCGTTCTAGATTGACCTCTATTTTCATAAAAAATTTCATCAATAGGATTTTCTGCAATATTCCCTAAAATATTAAAGTTAACCTCAGCACGCATATTTGGTGCAGGATTCCCTTCAACTCCTATATAATAAGATTGCATACTATCAAAACCAAGCTGATTTGGAAAAGTCAACGCATCTGGATCCGCAACATTTGGTGTGGTTAATAAGTTTCCGCCAGTATTAAAAGTGGTGTATTCCATTCTTAAATTACTAAGGCGAATTTTGTCTTTTTCTGCACTTCCTAATGCTGCTTTATCTCCTCTTGCTCTTAAAACGGCATCCATTAAATTAATACCTGCAAAATGATTTTGAATAAACTCAGGAGTTACACCTTCATCATACGGATTTAATTGATGTGCTTCTTTTAAAGCATAATAGGCAGCACGTGGATATAAATCATACAATCCACCTTCATTAGTTGGTCCTTTTGCACAAATACCAAACCATTCTTCATTCATATTATTTTCACCATTTTTAAAATCCTTAAAATAACCTCCGTTAGACCACGAAGCGTTATTGTCATGAATATCTAAATTTTTGGTTTGCCCAAATTTCCACCAACCATCACTAAACTGAAATGTAAATCCACCAATTGAATTTCCACTTTTTCCCATTCCATACGCATTTTGGTAAATTTCTTTCCAGTTACCAACCATATAATAAGCCTGTGATTGTTGATCTTCACTATTATTAATAGCATTAAATGCATCTGCACCAAATTCTGTAAACAAAATTGGTTTATCTAATTTATCTTTTACTGTTTGAAATGCATCACCAAATGACACACCACGATACATATTTACTCCATAAATATCTACGTCTTTACATTCTTCAGCAATTATATCAATAAACAGTACATCACCATTACAAATACCTACAGGTTTAGAAGTATCTATTGATTTCATTTTAACCGCAGCATCATTCATCAACTTATACATGGGTCTTCCACGCTTTTCACCAACTTCTCTTTGCTTATCTGCTTCATCTGGAAAATCTTCTGTTTCTGCTCCCGCCCAAAATAATCCATAGTTGTTTTCGTTTCCTAACAGAAATAATAATACACCAGGTGTGTTTTTGTATAGTTTTGCCATATCCGCAGCTTCAGACAATAATATTTCCTGAGTTGCAGGATCTCTATAATCTGTAACAGCTTCCCAAGCACCATTTATTGTTAAGCCATAACGACCAAATGGATGATTCAGCATGGTGTAAATACCATAATTTTCATAGATATATTGAATCCATCTTGGTTGAACACCTGTATATTGACGAATGACATTAACGCCCATGTTTTTTAACAGAGACATTTCAGAATCCAATGCTGCTTTTATAACATCATCTGACTGCTTCCATAAACTATATGAGTAATTAGTACCTATTGGAAAATAATCCCAGTTCATACCATTAATCATAAAATCTTTTCCGTCGACTATTAATTTCATTCCTTTGTCATTTTTCACAACAGCTACTTGAGCAAATAGTACTGTTGTAAACAAGAACAAGACTAGTCCTAAAAATTTGTTTTTCATTGTTTAATTATTTTAAGTTATTCATTTTCAAATTGATTTTAACATTTGAAAATGTAAAATTTAATGAGTGCCTTATAAAGTTAATTTTTTGTTAAGAACAAAAACGGAATACACAAGTAATAAAACTATACAACACTCAAAAAAACGAATTTGTGATAAATAATTCGTTATTTTTCGAGTGTTTACGTATATAGTTGAAGGTTTTCAGTAGTTGTTTAATTTAATGATTTTTAACTACTTAATTCAATATCATATAGCTATGTATAGCTTATGTTGTGTTTATTTCAAATAATAACCAAACATGTAAAGGCAGATCTATCTAAAAATATAATATTTTATCTTGTTCTTATATTATTTTACCATTGATATTGAAAAATAACATGCAAAAACTGCCCCTTCAACGTCTGTTTAATTTAGAATTACAAGGTATTTAAAATTGATTCTTTTTGAAAAGACACCTCAATCTTTTCAACTTTTCCTGTTCTATCAAAAATTTGAGAACTGCATTCTAAATCAAGTTTTAATGTATCAAAATGAACGTTAGAACCATCGTTAAAAACGACATCAATACCACTTTTTGAGGCTATTTTATAGCTTACAGGAATTTGACAATAGGTAAAACAAAGTGAATTAGCTTCTAACTCAATTGCTTTTGCTTCTTTATTGATGTTGAAATAATTAAACGTTTTTGAGTCCTTTAAAAATTCGACGTCTTTTAATAGTTTTGGACTAAAATGAATGATTCCTTGTTTTACAAAAACTCCTAATTCTCCAAAACGGCTTAATACATCTTCTTTTACCTGACCTGTCATTCCTGGTTGTTGTGCTCCTTTTCCTCCTGGTGTATGCGAATATGGATCCGTTGGAAAAGCACCATATAATTTTGGCGATTTATGAACACCAATACCTTCATATATTTCAAAATAATGATCCAGCATATTGCCAATTAACACATCGCTTTCTTTATTTTCAATTGCTTTTAAACAGTTTTCTTGAACTGCCAATAACAATTTTGAAACCATGTGCCAGTAAATTGATCCTAGACCTTCATAACCAAAAAATGTTCCTGATCTTCCTGTAAAAGCTTTGTGGTTGAATATTTTTTCAAAAACACCCAATACTAATTTTGAATCTTTTTCAATTAAATCTAGATATACTTCTGGAAGTTCAATGAAGGCTTGTTTTAAACTATCTGCATTGTTGAAATTTCCGTTAAAATGATAATTTCCTAAACAGTCTACCTGAATAATTTGTGTATTTCCATCTTTCGTAAGTTGTTTTAATAAAGATGATTTTTGAACCTCGGTTTTGGCAATATTATTTTTATCGCTAAATCGTGGTAATTCTTTATTTGGATATAGAATATAACTGTATTGATCTGGTCTAAACAACGCACTTGCCTTTAATCCA
>JAGPIQ010000235.1 GCA_018054895.1 Lutibacter sp.
TTTGTAGCTTATTTTTTCACCGTTTGGACCTTCTAAACCATTAAAATAGTATTGAATATTGATGTCTTCTTGCTTTTCATGAATGAAACCGATATTGATTGGATAATCTTGATCATAGCCATATTTGTTATCAGTTGCGTATTCTGTAATTACGTATGCTAGGTCTTTAATGGCTGGACGAATAGCCGAATTATCAACGTTTTTTAAAGTGGATTGAGTGCTTACGCAACTTGTTAGTAAAAGCGCTGTAATTATTGAAAATAAGTATTTCATTTTATTTCGTTTTAATCGTTGTATCGGGTGTTTTTGTTTTTAAGATATAAGCAACAATCGCGCCAATCACCACTCCAAATGATAATCCACCTGAAATACTTTGCCAAATGTAGGCCGTTAAATTAAAGTAACTTTGAGCTTCCTGTAAGGTAAGTCTTTTACTTTCTACCGAAAGTGCAATTAACTTATCGAAATAGTTAGGTGTAATAAATTCGTGTGTGATAAATTGGGTAATTGGACTAAAAATCACAATAATAAAAGAAATCACAACACCTGAAATGAAACCTTGTTTCCAACTCATTTCGCCATTATAGTAATTTTTCTTTTTATCTCTTAAAGCTAAATAATACAGTATAAAGTTTGGAAAAATAATTAGCATTGTAAAAAACATTTGCCATTTTATTTTTTCGTCATGAAAGCCTAATTGTTTTTCTAAAGTCATCCAAGCTAAGAAAATAATAATTGAGATAATGGCCCATTTGATTTCGATTGCAAATTTCTTCATGAAAATTAAATTTAATTGGTACTCCAAATGTACTATATTTTGTAATAAATGCTACAAAACCCAATCTGAATTTCTATTTTTGTCAAAAATTACATTAGGTATGGAAATTGTTTTTGGCACTTGGCATTGGGCTGTATCCGGTTTTTTAATTGGTATGGTGATGTTACTTTTAATTTATTTTGGAAAATCATTCGGAATGTCATCTAATCTTCGCACCATGTGTACTATGGCTGGAGCAGGAAAATTCAGTGATTTTTTTAAGTTTGATTGGCGCGAACAAAAGTGGAGCTTAGCCGTAGTGTTAGGTGCTTTTGTTGGAGGTTTTATTGCCTTTTACTTTTTATCGAATGGAACAGGTGTCAATATCAATCCCAATACAGTTTCACAACTACAAACTTTAGGAATAGAAGCTCCAAATGGTAAACTAATGCCAGATGCTATTTTTAGCGTGGAAACACTTCAAACTCCAAAAGGATTCGCTATTTTATTAATTGGCGGATTATTAATTGGTTTTGGAACGCGTTACGCTGGTGGTTGTACTTCAGGTCACGCTATTTCTGGATTAAGTAATTTTCAATTACCTTCTTTAGTGGCAGTAATCGGATTTTTTATTGGAGGATTATTAATGGCACATTATATTTTACCTATAATTTTTAAAACAGCATAAGCATATGAAATTAGCTAGATTTTTTCTGACAGGAATTGTATTCGGAATTGTTTTGACTAAGGCAGAAGCTGTTTCTTGGTATCGCATTTACGAAATGTTTCATTTTCAATCGTTTCATATGTTTGGAATTATTGGAATGGCTCTATTTACAGGAGTTTTAGGTATTCAATTAATTAAAAGATTTAAAATAAAAGACTTTAAAGGCTTTCCTATTCAAATTATTGAAAAAGAAAAAGGTTTTTGGCGTTATATTATTGGTGGAACACTATTTGGACTAGGTTGGGCATTAGTAGGAAGTTGTCCAGGACCTATTTTTATTTTACTTGGAACAGGAACCTATGCCATTGCTGTAGTTTTAATAGGTGCTTTGTTAGGAACTTATATTTATGGACTTCTAAAGGATAAATTACCTCATTAAAGTTAAGTTAAAGTAACAAAAGTTGCTGTGTTTGGCTTTTAGATGTTGTAAATTTGTTATTCATAAAAATACAATATCATGAAAACTACCCTATATATTCAAAATTTAAAATGTGGCGGTTGTGCCAATACTATTATTAAGAATGTTTCTTCAATTGATGCTGTTACTGAGGTGTCTGTTAATGTTGAAGAAAATTCCGTTTCTTTTGATTATCCAACAGAAGAAAAGTTAATTGAAGTTAAGGAAAAACTGAAAGTATTAGGATATCCCGAAGATGGCGAAGCAAATAGTTTAGGCTCAAAAGCTAAATCGTATGTAAGTTGCGCCATTGGAAAAATGAGTTAAATGAAAGTCCCGATTTATTCGGGATTTTTTATTTCTAATTGTAGTATAAGTAATATTTATCGTTTTCTAAATCTCATATTACCTTATTTTCGTACTTTTGAAAGTATAAGTTTAATATCTTAAAAACGCTATGAAAATTGTAGTATCACCTGCCAAGTCCTTAAATTTTGAATCACCACTTCCAATTCAAAACTATACTGAAAGTTTATTTTTAAAAGATGCGGAAACCATTCAAAAAACTTTAAAAAAGAAAAAGCCAAAGCAATTGATGGAGTTAATGGACATTTCGGAAAAGTTAGCCGATTTGAATTGGGAACGCAATCAAAATTGGTCGTTACCTTTTTCGCCTGAAAACGCTCGTCCTGCAGTTTTTGCTTTTGATGGCGATGTGTATACAGGCTTAGATGCTTATACTATTCCAACGGATAAATTTCCTCTTTTAGAAGATAAATTACGCATTCTTTCGGGTTTATATGGTATTTTAAAGCCGCTTGATTTAATGCAACCGTATCGATTAGAAATGGGGACTTCTTTGCCTATTGGTACAAAAAAGAACTTGTATGATGTCTGGAAAAAAAAGGTAACAGCATCTTTG
>JAGPIQ010000236.1 GCA_018054895.1 Lutibacter sp.
AGATTGACCTAAATAATTATACCCAAAATTGGCACTTAACTTAGGAAAATATTCGGCTTTTATCAATTTTTGGTCAATAATGGAAAGTTCAACAGATTTATCTATTTGTTGATATTCAAAATTTGAATCTAATAGTAATTCAGTTCCTAATGAATATGCCGCTCTGTCTTCTAATTTTTCAACCAAAACAATATTGGTAGTCATTGGTGCTTGCAGCAAAACTTTAAGCAAACGCATTTGTTGGTTTTTACCAAACTCAGCATCTTCAATTTGAGTTTTTAAATTCGAACGGCTTACTTTTAATTGATTAAGGTCTAGTTTTATGATAATACCTTCTTTCAATTTTGATTCTGAAAGACTCACCAAATTATCGGTACGATCATAATTTTGTTGTAATAACACTACCTGTTTTTCAAAAATTTGTACTTGCACATAGGTTTGAATGATGTTTATGATTAAATCTTGTGTTGTAATAAGGGTTTGTAAATTTCTCAATTCAGCAAGGGCGGTGGTAGATTTAATGGAGCTGAATAACTGAAAATTTAACAGTTCCTGTTTTACATTTACACCAGCGATATATTGATAACGACTCCCAAAAGCAACTCCTATAGTTGTTCCTGGTTCGCCTCCAAAAATTTCACCTGGTAACTGTTGTTCTTGTAATGAAAAATTATCTGTATAACTCGCATTACTGTTTATTTGTGGCAAGGCACGACCTTTTACTTCAGCAATTTGTGCTTGAATAATTTCTTGGTCAATTTTAGCTTTTTCAAGATTGTTATTATTCTCAATAGCATAGTTGATGGTTTCTTCAAGCGTTTTGAAGGTGATGGTTTCTTGGGCTGAAGCCATGTAGGATAGTAAGCTTAATGTTAAAGCGATAATCCATTTTGCAGTTGTAATCATTTCTTTTAGTTTTATTTTTATTAGATGGTTCTGAAGTAAAAGAACCAATTTTGATAAAAAAATAGTTTAACTATTTTTTCCAATTATTTATGAGTTTGACGCCTTCCTCTTGGTAGTATTCAATAAATTCAGCGAATCCTTTTAGCTTTATATTAAATTCTCTAGTTTCTGTGGTTCGGTTATCTAGGATTTCGTTTAAAATTTCTTTATAAGGAGTAAGTGCTTTAATTTTATCTCTAAAATTATTTTGCCATTCTCCCAGTTTAGAATAAAAGTAACGTTTACGATCACCTGGTTTGGTTTTGTATCCAATTTGTTGCATCATCAACAAAGTTTTAATGGCATTACTAGTAGCACTTTTACTAAGGTCTAATGACTCTCTAATGTCATCAAAAGTAAGTTCTACATTATCCGCAATAATAAGTAATGCATTTACTCTTGCTGAAGCAGGAGGTAAGCCCATTTCTTCTTGAATTACTCCAAAACTTTCAATAAGTTCTTCTTGTTTTTCGGTTAACATGCTTATTTATTTTGATGCAAAGATAATAAGTTTTTTTAGTTCTGCAAATAAAGAACTAAAAAGTTTAGATAAATTTAATTTTAAAATATTTCTACAAAAAAAATAGAGCAAAAAAAACAGTGCAGCAATGTTACTTTATTTAAATATTTATACTAATTCAGTAACATTAATAAATATTTGTAATATTTTAAAATAAAAATGTGCTGATGTCCGAGCAAACCGACCTTAAAACCAAACTACTTAAATCTTCTAAAAAACTTTTTTGGAAACATGGAATAAAACGTGTTACTGTTGAAGAAATCTGTGAGAATGCCAACGTTAGTAAAATGAGTTTTTACAGACATTTTAAAAATAAGGATGCAATTGCAGAAGCTTTAATTGACCAAGTTTTTAATAAATCGATGAAACGTTATAATGCAATTATGCAAAGCGACGATGATTTCAGAATTAAAGTTGATAAAATTGTTAAACTCAAATATGAAGATGTACAAGGAATAAGCGAAGAGTTTATCAAAGATATTTACAAAAAAGATGATAGTTTGTTGAGTAAAAAAATGGACAATTTATCTCAACAATCCTTAAAAAAAATAAAGCAAGATTTTTTATTAGCACAACAAAAAGGAAAAATTAGAAGTGATTTAAACATTGATTTTATGATGTATATGTTAAATGATTTAAACACCAAATTGTTTGATAAAGAATTGATAAAATATTACAAAACGGAAGAAGCTCTTATTATGGAACTTACAAATTTTTTCTTTTACGGAATCTTTTCCTAAATAATAAAATAGTGAAACAATTAATTAACATACTATTTTTTATACTGCTTTCAATTAGCACTTTAGCGCAAAATAAATTTGAGTTTAAAGGTCAGTTTTCTGCGTTGTCAAGTTTTAGTCCTGATACTAATTTAGATTGGTTTGCTGGTGCGCGTTACATTCCAGAATTATCGTATAAAATTGAGTTAGATTCTATTCAGTTTTTAGATTTTGAGGCTTCAACAAATATTTCTGGTGCTGCTTTATTTCATCCTTTTAATGCTTCAGAAACAACTGGTAATATTGATCCTTATCGTATTTGGGTGCGTTATTCTCGAAACCAATTTGAAGTACGTGCAGGACTTCAAAAAATAGATTTTGGTGTAGCAACTTTGTTACGTCCGTTGCAATGGTTTAACCAGATAGATCCACGTGACCCGTTGCAATTAACCAATGGTGTTTATGGTGTTTTGGCACGTTATTATTTTTTAAATAATGCCAATGTTTGGGTTTGGGGTTTGTATGGAAACGAAAAAACAAGAGGTTTTGATGCTGTTGAAACATTAGATACTAAACCTGAGTTTGGTGGACGTATTCAGTATCCAATTCCAAGAGG
>JAGPIQ010000237.1 GCA_018054895.1 Lutibacter sp.
TAAATAATGCCAATGTTTGGGTTTGGGGTTTGTATGGAAACGAAAAAACAAGAGGTTTTGATGCTGTTGAAACATTAGATACTAAACCTGAGTTTGGTGGACGTATTCAGTATCCAATTCCAAGAGGGGAAATTGGGTTATCATATCATCACAGAACTTTAAATAATACAACTATTGTTGGTTTTGAAAACGTTCCTGATATTTCAGAAAATAAATTTGGAATAGATGCAAAATGGGACGTAACCGTTGGTTTATGGTTTGAAGCAACGTATAGTAAAAAGAACAAAAATATTGGTTTTTTAACACATCAATCTTTAATTAATATTGGTAGCGATTATACCTTCGGAATAGGAAATGGATTAAATGTTGTGGCAGAACATTTAATAAGTTCTTTTGATACAGACGCTTTTAAATTTAAGAATACCAATAATATTTCAGCAATTTCGAGTAATTATCCGCTTGGATTTTTCGATAATTTAAGTTTGATCTATTATTATAATTGGGATGACAATGCGAATACCATTTCAGTAAATTATGAGCATCAGTTTAAAAAAATTACTGGATATGCAATGGCATATTACAATCCAAAAGCACAACAAGGCATTCAAGAAAATAATTTAGTTAACAATTTTACAGGTCCAGGCATTCGGTTTATGCTTGTTTACAACCATTAATACATATAATTATGAACAACAGTATTGTAAGTTTAAAACATATTACCAAACGCTTTAAAGTTGGTGAAGGCGAATTTACAGCCTTAAAGGATATTAATTTAGAATTTAAAGAAGGCGAATTTGCGGGTTTTGTTGGACCAAGTGGTTCAGGAAAAACCACCTTATTAAATATTATTGGTTCTTTAGACAGTCCAACAGAAGGTGAAGCTTTGGTAATGAATAAAGACATTGCCAAATTATCGCATAAAGAATCGGCTGAACTTCGGAACCATCATATTGGTTTTATTTTTCAAGTATATAATTTATTGCCAGTTTACACAGTGTACGAAAATGTAGAATTTGCTTTATTACTTCAAAACCACACCAAAGAAGCACGACATAAAATGGTGATGGAAGCGTTGGAATGGGTTGGATTAACGGATTTAGCCGACAAAAAACCTGATAGAATTTCAGGTGGAGAAGGACAGCGAGTTGCAATTGCAAGAGCAATGGTTAAACGTCCTGAATTGGTTATTGCAGATGAGCCAACAGCCAATTTAGATGCTGAAAACGCACACATTATTTTAAAAATGATGAAAAAATTAAATAAGGAATTGAACACTACATTCCTATTTTCTACGCACGATGAAAAAGTAATGAAATACTTAAATAGAATAGTGTCTTTGCGTGATGGTAGTGTTGAAAAAGATGAAATTATTGTAAAAGAAGCCTATCAATAATAAAACATTCATTTCTGAATTTTAGTCATTTTATATTAGAACTTAAAAAAATAACAAATGAAACTAGCGATACAATTAGCATATAAAAATTTAATAGGAGCCGGATTGCGCACTTGGTTGAATGTTATTGTGTTATCTTTTTCGTTTGTAATCATCATTTTTTTTAATGGATTAATGGATGGTTGGAATCAGCAAGCGAAGCAAGATACCATTGCTTGGGAATATGGCAATGGGCATTTACGCAACAATGGGTATGACCCATTCGATCCGTTTACTTTGCAAGATGGTCACGGTAAAATTCCTTCGGAAGTAAAAAATACAACGCCAATTCTTATTCAACAAGGAACAATTTATCCAGAAGGAAGAATGGTTTCGGTTTTGTTAAAAGGAATCAACCCAAAACAAACAAGCATTAAAGTTCCGACTGCATTATTAGAAAAAAGTACAGCTCGTTTTCCTGCAGTTATTGGAAAACGGATGGCAGCAACTGCTAAACTTGAAATTGGAAATGAAGTATTACTGCGCTGGAGAGATAAAAACGGCACTTTTGACGCTTCTAATATTACCATAATCGACATATTTGATACCACAGTTGCTGGTGTAGATAGTGGACAAATTTGGATGAATATTGAAACACTTTGGCAAATGACTGGTTTGCAAAATGAAGCAACCATTGCAATTGCAAATCCAGATTATATTCATAAGGAAATTGATGGTTGGAATTTTGAAACCCAAGCGAGTATGCTTCAAAATTTGGATGCTCTTATCAGTATGAAAAAATACAGTTCTGCTATTTTGTATTTGCTACTATTAGCCATTGCTTTATTAGCAATTTTTGATACGCAAGTACTCTCCATTTTTAGAAGGCAAAAGGAAATAGGAACTTATATAGCTTTAGGAATGAAACGTTTACAAGTAGTAAAACTATTTACAATAGAAGGAAGTCTGTACAGCTTTTTAGCTATGCTAGTTGGTTGTATTTACGGAATTCCACTGTTTATTTATATAAATAAAACAGGTATTGGAATGCCACAAGCGTCACAAGATATGGGTGTTTCTTTAGCTGATAAAATCTATCCTATTTTTGGTTTACAACTTATTATTGGTACCATTTTATTGGTTACTATTTCCGCAACCATCGTAAGTTTTTTACCAGCTAAAAAAATAGCTAAAATGAATCCAGTATTAGCATTAAAAGGAAAATTACAATAATAATTAACATATGAAATTAGCTTTACAATTAGCATATAAAAATTTATTAGGAGCCGGGTTGCGAACTTGGTTAAACGTTATTGTGTTATCATTTGCATTTATAATCATCATTTTTTTCAACGCCTTATTACAAGGTTGGAACAA
>JAGPIQ010000115.1 GCA_018054895.1 Lutibacter sp.
ATTATAAGTAATTTCATATTTCAAAATTTTTAATTCTTTATTTTTTGAATAAAATAACACCTCCCTAACCCTCCTTAAGGAGGGAATTCATTTAGGGCTTCATATCTCACTTCTGATATCTAATGTTTTTTCATTTTTCAATCTTCAGACTTCGCTCTTCCAGCATTTTATTTCTCATTATTCTTTTCCCACTTCTTTTTTTCAGTCATATAATAAAGTAATGGCACAACAATTAGCGTTAATATGGTTGAAACAATAGCTCCAGCAACTAAAGAAATTGCTAATCCTTGGAAAATTGGATCAAATAATATGATAGACGCACCAATTACTACCGCACCAGTTGTTAATAAAATTGGAGTTGTTCTTACAGCTCCAGCATCAATAATTGCTTGTTTTAGAGGAACTCCATCATTCAATCTGATTTCAATAAAGTCAATTAACAATACTGAATTTCGCACCATAACTCCAGCCAAGGCAATCATTCCAATAAATGATGTAGCGGTAAAGAAAGCACCTAATAACCAGTGACCTAAAACAATTCCAATTAATGAAAGAGGAATGGCGACCATCATAACCATTGGTGTTTTAAAGTTTTGGAACCAACCAACAATTAACATATAAATTATGATGATAACTATTATAAATGCAGCTCCTAAATCTCTAAAAACTTCCAATGTAATTTGCCATTCTCCATCCCATTTCACAGTAAAATTACTTTCATCAGAAGGCGTACCTAAATACAATTCATCTAAACTATACCCTTTTGGTAGTTTAATTTTTTGTAATTTTTCTTTCATTCCTAAAATAGCGTACACAGGGCTTTCTAATCCTCCAGCCATATCTGCTAAGACATAAACCACACGTTTTTGGTCTTTTCTATAGATGTTATTTTGTAACGAATCAACTTTTACTTTTACTAAATCACTTATAGGAACTATATTTCCGTTGCTTCCTTTAATTTTTATATTTTGGATATCTTGTAAGCTCGTTTTATCGCTATCATTTAATCCTAAAACAATGTTTACTTCATCAAATGAATTTTCATCATATAAATAAGAAATCGGATATTCAGTTAATAAATACGTTAAGTTTCCAACAATTTGTTGCGGTGCAATACCGTTCAACATGGCTTTTTCCTTGTCAACTTCCAATCTGTATTCTGTTTGAGCATTTTCAACCATCCAATCAGTATCCACCACATCTGTAGTGTTTTCTAAAATTGCTTTTACTTGGTTTGCTACTTTAATTTGCTCATTATAATCTGGTCCATAAACTTCAGCAACTAAGGTTGATAGTACAGGAGGTCCTGGTGGAACTTCAACTAATTTTACATTAGCACCATATTTTTTTGCTATTTTTTGAACTTCTGGACGAACTAATTTAGCAATATCATGACTTTGTAAATCTCTTTCATCTTTCAATAATAAGTTTACTTGAATATCTGCCATATTACTTCCTCCACGAATGTCATAATGACGAACCAAACCGTTAAAGGTTATAGGAGCAGAGGTTCCAATATAATTTTGATAATTTACAACTTCAGGAATGGTAGATATGTATTGTGCAATTTCTTTAGTTACAACAGCGGTTCTTTCCAAAGTTGTACCTTCGGGCATATCAATTACTATCTGAAATTCATTTTTATTATCAAAAGGTAACATTTTTACAGCAACCGATTTTGTAAAAAACATCAATACGGAACCTAATAATAATACAACTGTAATTCCTAACATTACAAATCGTTTTTTCTTGCTATCTAAAAAAGGTTGTTCAATTTTTTTGTAGATTTTGTAAATCATACCCGTTTCTAAACCTTCTTCTTCTTTGTGCTTTTGCTCATCTTTTTCTTGCAATAAATGATATCCTAAATAAGGGGTTACAGTTAAGGCAACAAACAATGAAAGTATCATGGCAATAGAAGCTCCAATAGGCATTGGACTCATATAAGGTCCCATCATACCAGATACAAACGCCATTGGTAAAATAGCCGCAATTACAGTAAATGTTGCTAAAATTGTTGGGTTTCCAACTTCATTAATAGCATAAATAGCCGCTTGTTTAAATGGCAAGCGTTTCATTTTAAAATGCCTGTGCATATTTTCAGCAATAATAATACTGTCATCTACCACAATTCCCACCACAAATACTAAGGCGAAAAGCGTAATTCTGTTCAACGTATAACCTAATAAATAGTAGCTAAATAAAGTTAATGCAAACGTTAATGGAACTGAGAAAAACACGACCAATCCACCGCGCCATCCCATAGCTAACATTACTAAAACAGTAACGGCTAAAATAGCAACACCTAAGTGTAATAATAATTCTCCTACTTTATGTGAAGCAGTTTCACCATAATTTCTGGTCACAGAAACATGAACATCATTAGGAATTAAATTTTGTTTTAAATGCTCTACATGATCCAAAATTTTCTCTGAAATCTTCATTGCATCCGCACCTTTTACTTTTGCAATTGACAGTGTTACAGCGTTATATTCGCTCGGACTTGAAGTGAAATTTTCATTACCTTTTCCATATCCAAAAGATACGTAACTTTTAGGAGTTCCTGGTCCATCATGTATCGTTGCTACTTGTTTTAAGTAAACTGGCATTTGCTGGTGTACACCAACAACCAAATTTTCTACATCATCTTTTGAAGTTAAAAATTTTCCAGTCGTCACTAAAAACTCTTCATCACCTTTTACAAAACTACCAGATTGCGAGCTACTGTTATTTGCCTGAATAAGTTGCATAATACCTAAAGCATCTACACCATTTTCAGCCATTTTATCTTTATCTAAAACAACTTTTAGTTCTCTATTTCTTCCACCAATAACTTTGGTAATAGAAACATCTTTTACTTTTTCAATTTCGGAAGTTACTTCTTCAGCAATTTGTCTAATTTCAAAATCGTTGTAATTTTCACTCCAAAAAGTCAACCCCAACATAGGAACGTCATCAATAGAACGTGTTTTTACCAAAGGTTCAGAAACTCCCGGAGGAAACATTCCTTTTGTACGCATTAACTCATCGTATAATTTTACGTAGGAACGCTCGGTATCTTCACCCACATAAAACTGTACAATAATCATAGCTTGTCCGTTCATAGCCATACTATGCACGTGTTGTACACCTTTAATGTTCGATATAATTTTCTCCAACGGTTTTACTACACGACTTTCAATTTCCGTAGGACTTGCTCCTGGGTAGCCAACCATTACATCGGCCATTGGAACAATAATCTGTGGTTCTTCTTCTCTTGGAATCAGAAAAGAACTATAAATACCAATCGCCATCAAGGCAACCATTAACAAAATAGTTAGCTTGGAGTTTATAAAAACATTGGCAATTTTACCTGATATACCTTCTTGCATATTTTAAAGTTTAAAGTTTAAAGTTTTTTAGTTTAAAGTTTTTTAATTTTCTGAAAACTGCGACTTAAAACTGATTACTGAATACTAATTTTTGCTCCGTTATATAATTTACTTTCGGAAGAAAGGATGTATTGCTCATCCGATGCTAAACCTGATAATACTTCAACGGTATCACCGAAGTTTTTACCAAGTCTAAGCCATCTTAATATAGCTGTATTTTCATTTGCAACAGTGTAAACACCAGATAATTGACCTTGCTTAACTAAAGCGCTAGTTGGAATTATTATTAATCCATTGTTACTTTTTGAAATTTGCTCAATTGGAAACTGAACAGAAGTAAACATTCCCGAAAGTAGTTGTGCTTCTGTTTTATCTAACACAATTTTTACTAAATATTGCCCACCTGTATTTTTAGTTGAGGTACTTACTTCGGTAACTTTACCATTCAATAATTCATTGGTAGATTTTACCACAACTTTTACATCAGATCCAGTTTTAATTTTTGTAATTTCAGATTCAGGAACCATTGCCATTACTTGAAATAATCCTGGGTTTTCAATACTTAATAATGGCATTCCTGGGTTTGCCATATCGCCATTGTTTACAAATTTACCAGTAATTACTCCGCTAAAAGGGGCTGTAATATTGGAGTATGATAATTGTGCGTTTACTTGATTTTTCATTTGTTTGGCACTTTCCAAACGTGCTTTTGACATTTCGAAATTAGCTGTCATATCGTCTAATTCTTTTTGTGAAGCACTTTTGCTTTCAAATAAGGCTTTAAAACGGTTGTAATCTTTTTCGGCACTTTTAAAGGCAGCAGTTGCTTCATTTATTCCTGCGCTTACTTGTCCTTTTTGTGCTGAAATATCTGCACTATTAATACTAACTAATAGTTGTCCTTGTGAAACTTTTTGACCAACTTTTACATGAACATTATTTACAAAACCCATCATTCTTGTGCTTAGGTTTGCATTTTGAACAGCTTCTATTTTTCCGCTTGCAGTTAAAAAGGATTCATCTTGTGAAGTAGGAGTGCTCACTTTTACAACCACCGCTTCTCTTGTGTCAGCTAATGGAGCTTTATCTTTTCCACAACTTGCAACGACTAATAAAGTTACAATTGCTATTAATTTTAATGTATTTTTCATTTGTTTATATTTTGAAGTAATGAGTTCGTGTTATTTAGATAAAAATGTTACGTAAGCCTGTGTAAAATTATAATTGAAAACAGCTTGTAATTGCTCTAATTGTTTTTGTAAAGATTGAGTTTCAGATTGTAATAAATCAGTGGTTTTTTCTAACCCTTGATCGTATCTGTTTTTACGAATTCTGTACGCTTCTTTAGATTGCTCAACAGATAAGTTTGCCAAGTTTAATTTATTTTGAGCATCCGTTAATTGGCGTTTTGCCGCTTTAAACTCAATAGTACTTTGGTTTTTGTATTGATCTAAAGTAATCTCAGCTTTATCCAATTCGGCTTTACTTTTTTGAATTTTTCCAATGCGTTGAAATCCTTGGAAAACATCCCAGCTTAATTGGGCACCCACCAAATATCCTTTTGCTGAGGTGTTGAATAATTGATCATCATACATTTCATACGTACCAAATGCGTTTAAGCGTGGTAGGTAGCTTAATTTGTTTCCTTTGTGCATTGCGGTATATGCTTCCGTACTTTTTTCTAAAGCTTCAAAATCTGCTCTATTTTCTGAAAGCGTTATATCATTTGATGTTAATTGAGCTACTGATACTAATTCTTCTGAAGGTTTTAAAACAGCCTCATTTTCTTCACCCATTAAATAATATAATAAATTAGAGGTGTTTACTAAGCTGCTTTGAGCAGTTACTAATTGATTTTCAACTTCATTTACATACATTTCAACCAATAATAAATCGGATTTTTGCATATATCCTTGTTCAAAATTATTAGTCGCTAATTTTTTATTTTCGAAAGCTGTTTCTTTTGCTTTTTTCAACACTTCAATTGCTTTATAGGCAACTTGTAATTGCATATATGTTTTTGCAACTTCTAAGTTTATACCTTCTTTAGTACGTGTAGCTTGTAGCTCGTAAGCGTTCATTTTTAGTTTTGCAGCTTTTCTATAAAATAAGCCATCAGCATTAAAAAGAGGTTGTTTTAATTCAACCTTCGTAGTGAAGTTTTGAATTTGATCAGGATCATTTAATAAAGCTGGATTGAAATCTGCTTGCGTTAAAATTTCTTGATTTAATTTCGAACCAAATGCCATTAATGGGTTGGTGGTCGAAATTCCAGAATGTGACACCGTTAACGATGGTAATAAAAAAGCATTGGTTTGATTGAAGTCTGCTTTGGCAGCATAAACTTCCTTTTCTGCAATTTTATTGGTTTGGTTGTTCGTTGCGACTTTACTCAAAACTTCCTCTAATGAAATCAATTTGATTTCTTGTGATGAAACTTCTGAAAAATTAAAGATGAAAGCGGCAATTATTAGAATTAAATTTCCTCGCATTTTTATACTTTTTAGTTTAATGCAAATGTACGGAGGTTGGGAGGACAATTCGTAATAAACATTACAGACTTCTGTAACAAATATGACTTAATAAAATAAAAACACCCACTTATTTTTATATATAAATGGATGTTTTTGTGGTGCTTATGTGTTTATTTATTTCTTCCCAAAGTGAATTTCTCCAGAATTTCCAGAAAGGAGCGAGGAGAAGAACCGTGTTTGTGGAAATTGTTCAAATATAATTTTTAAGAATACAGTAATTGGAATGGACATTATTAAGCCTGGAATTCCCCATATATAGCCCCAAAACATTAAGGAAACTAAAATAGCTATTACATTTATAGAGAAGGATTTTCCCATGAAAATTGGCTCTAAAATACTTCCAAAAATAACCTGAACTAGTGTAATTGATAAAATAAAGAAGAATAAAATGTTAGTAGGGTCCAATTCTACAAAAGCAAAAATAGACAGTAAAATTACAGAAACTACGGAACCAATCATTTGAACAAAATTGATTACGAAGGCAAATAATCCCCAAAAAATAGGGAAACTAACATCAAAAAAGTAACAAGCCAATCCAAAACCGATTCCAGTCATAGCGCTTACAAAAAATTTCACCTTTACAAACTTTATCAAATCGTTTTCAATTTTCATAAAGGTTTTTACGGAAGCAAATTTTTGTTTGAATAAAGTACTGCTCATTACTTTATAAAAATTGATGGATTCAGCTAGCCATAAAACCACAAAAAAAGCAGTCATTAATAGCATAGTAACCAAATTTCCTACCATTCCAATGGCTGAACCAAAGCTTTTTCCAAAATCTTCGGTATTAATTATTTTTTGAAATAAATTATCGTCCGTATTGTATTTTATGCCAAAAGTATCTTCAAGACCAATAATTAGATCATTTATTTTTACTTCTGCTTTTATTAAAAAAGAAGCTTGCGTTTGAACAATTTCTCTACTCGCCAATTTTATAATTTCGGTACCGATTAATATGGTTCCAATAAATATGAAGATGACAATAATGATACTTGCAAAATTTGGAATTTTAAATTTTGTTAACCAACGCATTAACGGTAAAAATAACAAAGCAATAAATAAGGAGGATACTAACGGAATTAATATAAAACTCAATATTTTTAATAAATAGAAAAATAAAGGCACTACTAAAGCCAGTAGTAATATATTTGTTGTTTTTCTTTCATTCATAAATTTTAAAACTTTATTGTTGAAATTAAAGTCCCATTTAAAACGGGACTTTTACCAATTTCGTATGTTAGTTTTTCTTTCGAATTTTCATGTTTAACGCTTCAACACCTAGTGAGAAAGCAATCGCAAAATATAAATATCCTTTCGGTATTGCACCCACTTGTTTGTCAAATAATTCAATATGTGATAAATGTGCGCCTTCTGTAATTAACATAAATCCAATTAATATTAAAAACGACAATGCTAACATTTGAATGGTTGGATGTTTATTCACAAATTCGCCCACTGGTGTAGCAAAAATCATCATTATAATCATTGAAATAACAACGGCAGTAACCATAATTATCAACGCTCCTGGGATTCCATTTGTCATACCAACAGCAGTTAAAACCGAATCGAATGAAAATACAATATCCACCATTACAATTTGAAAAATAACCATTCCAAAAGTGGCGGTAACTTTCTTTTTTATAGATGTTTTTTCAGGGTTTACAACTTCTTCATTTTCTCCTGTAGAAATCCCTTCTACTTTATGGTGAATTTCTTTGGTGCTTTTATAGAGTAAAAATATTCCCCCTAGTACTAAAATAATACTTTGTCCAGTTATTCCACCTTTAAACCAACTTAAATCAAAAGTAAGTAAAGGGGCTTTCATAGAAATTAACCATGAAACACCAAATAAAAGGATAATTCTAAAAACAAGCGCTAATAATAACCCCAATCGAGTTGCTTTTTTAACATCTTCTTTTGCTAATTTACCAGCAGTTATTGAAATAAAAATAATGTTATCAATTCCTAAAATAATTTCAAGGAATGTTAAAGTTATCAATGCAATCCATGCATCTGCATGTAGAAATATTTCCATTTGTTTAATTTGAAATTTTTGTTAATTCGCCTTTTTGCACAAAATTGGAATGCCCAATTACGGCTTCAAATGTATAAAAGTTTTTTGAAATAGAGGTTATTTTAACATGAATTAAATCTTCATCAATTGCCGATGTAGGATGCAACATTTTTAAGGTATAATTAAAATTGTTTTTCCAAGAAATATATAAAGTGTCAGTTTTGTTATCGTAAGTTTCAATTTGCAAAGAATCTACTCGAACTATCGTTGTTCTATCAAAACCATCTCCAGCAGGAATTTCAAAAGTTCCTGATTTAAAACGTTTTGGGTCTTGTTGTTCGTTTTTACAATTGATGAACAATAATAAAATAGCAATAATAGAAATATATTTTTTCATAAATTAAATACCAGTATAGTTACTAGGAGTGATCGCTTTTAATTCCGTTTTAATAGCGTCTGAAACTTCTAAACTTTCAATAAAGTCAGCCATTGATTTTTGCGTAATTTTAGCATTTGTACGTGTCAAACCTTTTAAAGCTTCATAAGGGTTTGGATATGCTTCTCTACGTAAAATAGTTTGTATAGCTTCAGCAACTACCGCCCAGTTATTTTCTAAATCAGCAGCAAATTTATCCTCATTAATAATTAATTTATTCAATCCTTTTAATGTTGAAATAAAACCAATAATTGTATGCGCAAATGGTACACCAACATTTCTTAAAACTGTAGAATCCGTTAAATCGCGCTGTAAACGTGAAATAGGTAATTTAGCTGATAAATGTTCGAAAATAGCATTGGCAATTCCTAAATTCCCTTCAGAATTTTCAAAATCAATAGGATTTACTTTATGTGGCATTGCAGATGAACCAACTTCACCAGCTTTAATTTTTTGTTTGAAATAATCCATGGAAACATACGTCCAAAT
>JAGPIQ010000238.1 GCA_018054895.1 Lutibacter sp.
TATATTTTGGTTGTGGAGCATCAGGTTTTTGAAGGTGTAAAAAAGGAACTTCACCTGGAATAAATTCGGTAACATCCATATATTTTTTTACGAGAGTATAAGCTTCCAATTCATCCATTTTACCGTATTTCTTAACATCACCTTCATTCTTAATCGAGTAAGCGGCAAAAGCAACTGTGTAAAGCGAATTTAATCCTAATGAATTCGTCATTTGATCCGAACAAAATATGGCATTACTAGCATTTATAGGACGTTTAGAAGTTAAACTACCTCTAGCTCCAAAAAACAATAAAAAAGCAACTAGAGGAAATAAAAGCAACTTTGTTTTATAAGCACTATCAAAAGGATAAAATATTTTTTTACCATGTTTAAAAGCAAAAAATAAAGCAATACCAAGTAAAATAGTAGTGATAATTAAAGAAGGTAAATAACTTTTTAACAACGTTCCTACTACTTCTTTTGGATAAATTAAATAATCTAAAAACAAGCGATTTGGACGTGTATCGTATTGATTAATAAAATCTAATGTTGATAACTCCATTAACAAAAACAAAAACAAGAAGAAAATAAAGTAAAAGTTAAAGAACTTTTTGAAGTGTTTTAAAACCGAATCGGGAAGTAATGAAATTAAAACCGTTGGTAAAAATGCGATGTAACACATTAAAATTAAATCGAAACGAAGACCAATTAGAAACAATTGTCCATAGTTAGGATTCTCCACAACACGTTCTTTGAACACAAAAAACAAAAGAATTCTACTAATAGTGGTTATAGATAAACCGATTAAGAAAAAACTAAATATGGGTTTTAAGTAACGTAAATTCTTCATAATTAATCAACTATTTGTTTTGCACAAAATTAAACTTTAAAACTAAATATTTGTACTTAATAAATGCTTAATATTTTTGGAAAAGAGGAAATAAAATGTAAATTTGCAGTCCGTTCAAACAATGGCGTCGTGGCCGAGCGGCTAGGCAGCGGTCTGCAAAACCGTCTACCCCGGTTCGAATCCGGGCGATGCCTCCAAAACCTTCTAAGAAATTAGGAGGTTTTTTTGTGGATAATTTTTATGAAAAATTAATAGATCCTGAAACAAGTTCAGGATGACAAAGAATAGAAAATATTATTCAGTAACAGTAGTATCTGGTAATAATTTATTGGTTATCATTTCTTTTTCTTTTGGGAAGAAACCTTGAAGTATAAAAAACAATCCAAAAATAGAGATTACCAAACTAATTACCCTTTTAATTTTGTAGATATTTGCTGGAATTAATTTATGTTTCAATTGCTTTGCTAATAATATTTTAGCTACATCAAAAGCTAAATAAAACGCTAAAATAGCAGTAAAAAAGATAGAAATACGTTGGGTATTCATTTCCATTTGTGGTCCGTACGTAATGATAATCATCATCCAAAAACCAAGTACTCCAATGTTGATGAAATTCAATAAAAATCCTTTAAAAAACAAAGCAAAATAATTCTTTTTTGGAATGTTATCGTCGTCTTGTTCTTCTTCTTGTTGTTTTTTGTAATTACGTTTTAACATAATAAATGAAGTTAAACCATAAACCAACATGATAATTCCACCAATAATAAAAAGGGTTGGGTTATCTTTTAATTGTTTTAATAATTGATTGGTACTTAAATAGGCAATCAGAATGAAAATAATATCTCCAAAAACAATTCCTAAATCAAAAGTAAAAGCGGCTCTAAAACCTTTGGTAATACTAGTTTCAAGTAAAACAAAGAAACCAGGACCAATTGAAAAAGCTAACAAAAGTCCCCATGGAATTGCGGTAAGTATATCTTGTAAGTACAAAGTACGATGTTAAAAGTTGGAGGTACGAAGTTAAGAAAATATTATCAAATTACTTCGCTTGTTCGATAGTTCCTCCAGCGATTTTCTTTTCGTTGATTTGTTTTGGTTTACCGTAAATTTTAATTTCACCACCTGCTCTTGTTTTAGCATCTACTAAATCTGTTGCATATACTTGAGCTATTCCGCCAGCGTTTACTGTAACTACTGTTTGTTGGGTTTTACAATCTTGACCATCGTATTTTCCACCAGAATTGGATAAAATATCTTGATTTTTTACGTTTCCTTTAATGGTGACAATACTTCCTGCAGAAGTTCTTACTTGCAATCTATCCGCTTGTAAATTAGTTAGTTTAATTTCAGAACCTTCTTTACAAATGATATCAAAATTAATCGCAGAAATTTCATCCTTAGATGCTATTCTACTTCCTTCATTAGCTTCAACTGCATCAATTTTTTTGAAGTAAACCGTAGCCGAAACATCATCTCCACTTAACATTTTGGTTAAAGGCATTCTGATTTTTAATTCACCATTTTTATTTACCAATTCTACTTCTTGTGAATTTGCTCCAGTTAAAACTATTTTATTTTCAGATGAAGCTACTAAGTTGACATCAATTTTATCAAATGCGGTTATTTTGGTAAAATCACCTACGTTTTTTTCGGTTTGTGCTATTCCTAATGAAAAGATGGAACAGGTTATAAAGGTTAAAAATGTGTTTTTCATTGAATAAAAAATTTAAAAAAATATACTAAAATGAATATAAGTAAAACGCCTTCAAAAAAATTTAAATTAAATTTATCCTTAATTATTTGTTTTAAAATGAAATCTATAATAAAAAGAAACATACCAAGAGTAAAAATTATAATTGTAAAACCTCTAGCATATCCATGATAATCAGGCTCATTTATACT
>JAGPIQ010000019.1 GCA_018054895.1 Lutibacter sp.
GTATAACAATTACATCCAACGCTCAAATGTATGAGGCGGGGTTTTTTGTTGGGGGCAGTAATTACATTGGAGACGTAGGTTCTGAAAAATATATGAACCCTAATAAATTGATGGGCGGAATTATTTACAAATGGAATGCGAACCCAAGAATGGCTTTTCGAGGTACTTTTACCTATGCGAAAATAGCTGCAAATGATGCAGACGCAACTAATATTGGACGCAATACTAGGGGAATTTCGATTTCAAACAGTATTAAAGAATTAGCGGTTGGAATGGAATTTAATTTTTTTGAGTATAATTTAGAGGATTATAGATATACACAAACTCCATATATTTTAGTCGAATTTGCAGCCTTCAATTATAAAAATGTAAAAAGAGAACTGAGCCCTCAGGAATATGAGTATGGCCACAATACTTCATTTGCAATACCTTTTGGACTTGGTTATAAAACAAAAGTTGTTGGCAGTTTAGCAATGGCTATAGAGGTAAAAGCACGCTACACATTTGTTGATGATATAGATTATAATAATACGAAAATTCCATCGTTGCAATTTGGGAATCCAAAAAGTAATGATTGGTATGTTTTAAGCGGAATTTCATTTTTGTACACCTTTGGAAGACCACCTTGCTATGTAACACCCTATTAATGGAAGATTTAAAAATAGAAATACAAAAAAACAAGGTTCCAACTCACGTTGCCATTATAATGGATGGAAATGGGCGATGGGCCAAATTAAAAGGACAGCCACGTATTTTTGGTCATACAAATGGGGTTAGTTCAGTTAGGGAAATTATTGAAGCTTGTGCCGAAATCGAGGTTAAATTTCTAACATTATATGCTTTTTCTACGGAAAATTGGAACAGACCAAAGTTAGAAATCAAAACATTGATGGCACTTTTAGTTTCTTCATTAAAAAAAGAATTAATCTCTTTTCAAAAAAACAATATAAAATTAAACACTATTGGAAATTTAGACGATTTACCTAAAAGTGCCAAAAAGCAATTATTAGAAGTAATTGAAAAAACGAAAAATAATACCGCATTAACCTTAACGCTTGCTCTTAGTTATGGGGCTCGTGCAGAAATTGTTAATGTTATCAAAAATATATCAAAAAAAGTTGTTAATAATGAATTAACAGTTGAAGAAATCAATGAAAATATTATTAATAATCATTTATATACGTTTTCTTTGCCTGATGTTGATTTTATGATTCGTACAAGTGGCGAAAAAAGAATCAGCAATTTTTTATTATGGCAAATTGCTTATGCCGAAATGTATTTTACCGATACACTTTGGCCTGATTTTAAAAAAGAAAACTTTTTTAATGCTATACTAGAATATCAAAACAGAGAACGACGGTTTGGTAAAACCAGTGAACAAATTGAAAAAAATCAATGAATAAAATTAAAATAGCACTAATCCTATTTGCTGCTCTATTCTTAGTAAACAACACATTCGCTCAAGAAAATAACAACTTCCCAGTTAAAGATCTTGAAATTTCAAACGATACGATTGTAAAAGATTCTATTTTACCCATAAAAATAAGTGCTTCATTTGAAAAGGATGGTATTTATGAGTTAGGAGGAATGAGTGTTACAGGTCTTATAAAATTCACCGAAGAAATTGTAATTTCCTATACAGGTTTAGATGTAGGACAAGAAGTAAAACTTCCTGGAGACAAATTAACAAGTGCCATTAAAAAACTGTATGAAACAAAACAGTTTAGTAATGTAGATGTGTATGTTTCTAAAATTGATGGAAATACGGCTTATTTGGAATTTGCTGTTGAGGAATTGCCTCAAATAAGTAATATTACTATTAAAGGGGTAAAAGAAAGTAAAGCAAAAGAGTTACAAAAAGATGCCGAGTTAAAAAAAGGAGCAATGCTAACGGACAACTTAGTAGTAACTACTAACAACTACATTAAAAAGAAATATCAAGAAAAGGGATATTTAAAAACAAAAGTTACGGTAAATACACGTAAGGATACTACGGAAGTAAACGCTGTAAATATGTTGGTAAATATTGATAAAGGCGATAAAGTTAAAGTTAAGAATATCACTTTTAATGGTAATGAAGCCTTTACAGATAAAAAATTAAGAAAATCACTTAAAAAAACAAAACAATCTGTACTTGGTCGTTTTTGGAAAACTTCGAAATATATTGAAGACGATTTTAATGCAGATTTAGAAAAACTGATTGAAGTTTACAGTGAAAGAGGTCACCGTGATGCACGTGTTTTAGACCATTCACTTACTTGGAATGAAGACAATACTTTAAACCTTAACATTAATGTTGAAGAAGGCAAAAAATATATTTTTGGTGACATACGTTTCTTAGGAAATAGTAAATATACCGACGAACAATTACACCGTATTTTAAGAATTGAAAAAGGAGATACCTATAATGGTAAAATATTAAAAGAACGTGTTACTGGTGACGGAACACCAGATTCTGAAGATATTTCTACAGTGTACCAAAATAATGGGTATTTGTTTTCTAGAGTTTTACCAGTTGAAACACGCGTAAATAACGATTCTATTGATGTTGAAATTCGTATTTATGAAGATCAACAAACAAAAATTAAAAAGGTGACTGTAAATGGAAATGAAAGAACGAATGACCACGTAGTTTTTAGAGAAATTAGAACAAAACCAGGTTACTTATACAGTAAAAGTGATATTATTAGAACTATTAGAGAAATTGGGCAATTAGGATTTTTTGATGCGGAAGCAATAACGCCAGACATTCAACCAAATTTTACGGATAAAACAGTGGATATTGATTATACCGTTGCTGAAAAAGGTTCAAGTCAAGTTGAATTGCAAGGTGGTTATGGTGGAGGATCCTTTATTGGTACTCTAGGACTATCATTCAACAACTTTTCAACACGTAATATTTTCAATAAAAAAGCCTATAAGCCGTTGCCAATGGGTGATGGTCAAACATTATCTTTACGTTTACAAAAAAGCAGGTATTATACAACGTCAAGTTTTACGTTTGTAGAACCTTGGTTAGGTGGTAAAAAACCGCAATCTTTATCGGTTTCTATATACAACTCTAAACAATTTAGATACGATTATTATACAAATGATGTAGATAAAGATCAGCGTTTAAATATTATTGGTGCTACTGTTGGAATTGGGAAACGTTTACAATGGCCTGATAACTATTTTACGCTTTCACAAAGTATTAGCTACCAATTATATGATATTAAAGATTATCCAATTTCTACGTTCTCGTTTTCAAACGGATCATCAAATAACTTAGCTTATAATATTTCGTTAGGAAGAAGCTCAGCAGGACCTAACCCAATTTATCCAAAATCCGGATCTGATTTTACTATTGGAGCAAAACTTACCATACCATATTCATTACTAAACAGTAAAGATGTGGATACTATGGAAGATAAAGAGAAATATAAATGGTTAGAGTACTACAAAGCATTTTTTAAAGGAAAATGGTATACAGCGCTAACTACGGATTTAGTTGTTATGACGAATGCTGAATTTGGTGTTTTAGGAAGTTATAATAAAAAATTAGGCGACTCTCCATTCGAACGTTATTATGTGGGTGGAGATGGAATGGCTTCCTACCAATTAGATGGTAGAGAAACTATTGCATTAAGAGGATATGAAAACGGACAATTATCCTCTATCGATGGAGGAACAATTTATAATAAATTCCAGATGGAAATGCGTTATCCAATTACTTTAAAACCTTCAGCATCTATTTATGTATTAGGGTTTTTAGAGGCTGGAAACTCGTATGATGGCTTTAAAAACTTTAATCCATTCCAATTAAAAAGATCTGCAGGTGTTGGTTTACGTATATTTATGCCTGCCTTTGGTTTATTAGGAATTGACTTTGCTCACGGATTTGATCCTATACCAGGAGGAATTGAAAAATCTGGTTGGCAAACACACTTTATTATTGGACAACAATTTTAAAGTAAAACAGTTATATTTGTGATGAATTATAAAATTGGCACGGTTTTTTCTTAATACAAATTAGTTATGATAAAAAATGTTCTTTTATTTGCTTTCTTTATTATTAGTTTTAACTCAATAGCACAAAAAGCACAACGTATTGGTTATATTGACATGGAATATATTCTTCAAAATATACCAGAATATACAGAAGCTCAATCTAAAATTAATCAAAAAGCTTTAGGTTGGCAAAAAGAAATTGAAGGAAAGCAAAAAGAAATTGAAGCTTTAGAAGCTGAATTAAACAATGAAAAGGCTTTATTAACAAAAGAGCTAATTATTGAAAAAGAAGAAGATATTCATCTTTCAATAGTTGAATTAAAACAAGTTCAGGAAATTTATTTTGGAAGCAATGGCGATTTGTTTTTTTTAAGACAGCAGCTAGTACAGCCAATTCAAGATTTAGTTTATAATGCTATTCAGGATATTGCAGCTAAAAGAAGTTATGATTTTATTTTTGATAAATCGAGTGATTTGGTGATGCTTTTTTCAAATTCTCAATATGATGTAAGTGAAATGGTTATTGCCAGTTTAACACGAAGTGAAAAGCTAAATGAAATAAGAGAAAAAAGAGAAGCGTTGCTAAATAAAAAAAACAATACAACAGTTACTACTAAAGAAACTGTGAAAGATAGTGAAGTAGCTGATGAAAAAGCAGCAGCAATTAATGACGCTCAAATTGAAAAAGAAGCGGCTATTAATGAAGCGCAATCAGAAAAAGAGGCCAAAAGACTAGAATTACAAAAGAGTTTGGAAGCTAAAAAAGAAGAGCAACTGAAAAAACGTGAAGAATTAAAAAAAGCTATAGAAGAAAAAAGATTACAAAGAATACAGGAAATAGAGGCGGCTAAAAAAGCCCAACAAGAAAAAAAAGAAAATAATTAATTTAAACATCAAACACAAAAATGAAACATTTTAAAATCTTATTATTAATTGCGATAGTAACTTTAGGAATTAATACAGCACAAGCGCAAACTAAAATAGCGCATATAAACACGGATCTACTATTGAGTTTAATGCCAGAAACAAAAGCATTAAATGCTGAATTAGAGAAATTAAGTAAAACCTATGAAACTGAATTAAAAGCTGAACAAGATAAATTAACAGCTAAATTAAAAAAATACGAAACTGAAGTAAATTCTCAAACGGATGAAGTAAACCAACAAAGAGGTGCTGAAGTTCAACAAGATCAACAAAATTTATACCAAGCATCACAAGTTGCTCGTGAAGAAATTGGTAAAAAAAGAGATGAACAATTAAAACCAATTTTAGATAAAGCTAAAAAAGCGATTGAAGATATTGCAAAAGAACAAGGATATGTATACGTATTAGATGCTTCTTCTTTAATTGTTGCAAACGGTACAGATTTAATGGCTGCTGTTAAAACAAAATTAGGTATTAAATAAGATATACTTATTTTTCAAAAGAAAAAAATCTCGCAATAGCGGGATTTTTTTTATATTTATAACTCATAAAAAAACAACAGAAGTGCAAAATAATCCCATTGGTTTATTTGATTCAGGTATTGGAGGAACTTCTATCTGGAAAGAAGTTATTAAATTAGTTCCTACTGAAAATACCATTTATTTAGCAGATAGTAAAAATGCTCCTTATGGTGAAAAATCTGCGGAAGAAATTATTGCTTTATCGGTAAAAAATACGGAGTACTTAATTTCGAAAGGGTGTAAACTTATAATTGTGGCTTGTAATACAGCTACCACTAATGCAATTGAGCATTTACGAGCTCATTATACAATTCCTTTTATAGGTATTGAACCTGCTATAAAAACGGCGGCTTTAAATAGTAAAACAGGTGCAATTGGGATATTGGCCACAAAAGGTACCTTAACTAGCAAGCTATTTGAGAAAACCACTAATGAATATTCTAAAAACATCACTAAAATTAAGCAAGACGGAGAAGGCTTGGTTCCTTTAATTGAAAACGGTCAGTTGAATTCTCCTGAAATGATTCAATTATTAGAAAAGTATTTAAAACCGATGCTTAATTTTAATATTGATCATTTGGTGTTGGGTTGTACGCATTATCCTTATTTAATTCCACAAATAAAAGAGCTTTTGGGTGAAGGTGTTAAAATTATTGATTCTGGTGAAGCTGTTGCGAAACAAACAAAATCCGTATTGGAAAAGAATCAATTACAGTCAAGTTTAAAAGTTTCTCAAATAAAACATCAGCTTTTTACAAATAGCAATAAGTTAGTGTTGGAAAGTATTATTACAGATGTTTCTGCAAATTATTGCGTTGAAGAAGTGGATTTTTAACAAAAAAAAACCTAACAGTTTTTAGAAACTATTAGGTTTTTGCGTTAAGGATTGAGCGGTTTGTTTGAGCTCTTTTTGCTTGTTTTTTACAAGTAAAAAAGCGAGTAGCGAAAGCCTGACCCGCAGGGGGACGCCCAACTACTTTTTATACCAGCTTGAATATTTTACGTAATTATCTGCAATTCGGTTAATTTCACCTGAAATTAATTCTTCGCTAATATCTTTTACTTTTTTAGCGGGAATTCCACCAAAAATAGTTCCTGAAGGCACATGAGTTCCTTTGGTAACTACTGCTCCAGCTGCTATAATAGAATTACTTTCAATAATGCAATCGTCCATAACAATAGATCCCATTCCAATTAAAACGTTGTCGTGAATAGTACATCCGTGCACCATAGCATTATGTCCAATAGACACATTGTTTCCTATGTTTGTTGGTGATTTTTGGTAGGTTGCGTGGATTACTGCACCATCCTGAACGTTTACCTTGTTTCCCATTTTTATATAGTGCACATCGCCTCTAATAACCGCATTGTACCAAACGCTACATTGGTTCCCCATAATTACTTCACCAATAATTGCTGCATTTTCAGCGATAAAACAATCTTCTCCAAACTGTGGTGTATTTCCGTTTAATTCTCTAATTATCATTTTATTTATTTTTGAAATTTTATATTATTATCTTAAAGCATAAACTAATAAATAAACTTGTTTTATTGTTTTGCCTATGCTTACAAAATTACTGTCTTTTAAAACGGCGTCAAAGAAAATTGAACTATTACTTTGTAACTATTTTTGATTAAAAAAATAAGATGCAAAAAAGATAGAGGAGAGGTGCTACTTAAAAATCGCTATTTAAATTTGGACATCCACCAATTTTACGAGGTGAACGACAGCCAAAATTATAGCCTAGTGATATTTGATGGTAGCCAGCATCATCAAATAATAGTTCGCCAGATTGTTTTGTGTAGGTGTAAGATACCATAAATTGATTGATGTTTACACCAACAATTGGTGTTAAATAATTGAGTTCTTCAGTAGTTGCATTGTCGAATCCTTTTCTATATGAAAAAGCTGCCCAAATTTGTGTATTATCGATTTTTTTATAGACTTTCATGTTAAAATCGACAAACTTTTCACCAGTTCGTTCAATAACTTGCCCCATAATTGATGGCTCTAACTGTACTTTTTTACCATTAAAATAATACCCTAATGTAGTTAAATAGCGTCTAAGATTTAAAGATTCGTAGTCGCCATATAAATTTCGTGCTGATAATAAAATATTTTTAGCGGTTACATAAGAAAAGAACCCTTTGCGATGGTATGCCATACTAAAATCGGCATTGAAATAACCCTCACTTTGTACAATTTGAGATATAGCTGGATCAGGAATACCATCTGGAAAGGTAAAACTAGATTCATCTACTTTATTGTAAACACCCATAGCGCCTAATGCAAATGATAGCTGGTTTACTTCATCGTACCTGTTTCCTAATTGAATATGATAAGCAAAAGTAGCTTGCAATCCTTGTTGGGAATGGTAACCGTTTTTATCATTAAATAAAATGAGTCCAAGTCCAACGTTATCTCCAAATTTATTATGTACGCTAATTGTTTGTAGTGATGGAGCGTCTTCAACTCCTGCCCATTGATTTCTTGCAGTTAAACGCAATTTTCCACAATTACCAATACCTGCAGCTGATGGGTGTACTAAAAAAACGTTATCAGATAAATAATCTGAATAAATAGGTAAAGTTTCCTGAGCTTTTAGCAAAGGAGAAAATAGTAACAAAAAAAATAGTGTTGATTTTACAAAATTCATGGATAACTGATAAAGTATCAAATATAGAATAAGAATTATAGAAATCACACCAATTTTACACTTAAATTCATTCAAAAAAGCAACTATTTTTTATTTTAACCTTGCTTTAGATGTATTTGAGGTTTTTTTTACATAGTATTCACGATTTTTAATAAATGATACTTGGTGTAGCTACGTTTGGAGATTGTAGATTTATAGTATAGAATAAAAGAATAACTGAGTTTTCAGTTAATGAATCACCCTAAATGTCTCTTTAAGTTTTGTAGTAGAATCGCCTCCAATCCAAACATTAAAAGTGCCAGGTTCTACTTCCCATTTTTTATTGGCAGTATAAAATTGTAAAGTTTTTGAATTAATAGTGAATATTATAACTTTTGTTTCTCCTGCTTTCAATATTATTTTCTTAAACCCTTTTAATTCTTTGATTGGTCGAATTAAACTCCCTACCATATCTCTAAGGTACAACTGAATTACTTCTTCACCCGCCACATTACCTGTATTTGTAATGTTTACAGATACTTTTATTTCACCATTTTTAGAAATTTCATGCGTACTTAATTTTAAATTAGAATACGAAAACGTGGTATAACTTAATCCAAATCCGAACGGATATAATGCCGTATTAGGGGTGTCTCTATAGCTAGAGTAAGTTACAATATTGTTGATGCTAAATGGGCGTCCTGTATTTTTCTGATTATAATACAATGGCTCTTGCCCAACATTATGTGGAAATGATACAGGTAGTTTTCCTGATGGATTATAATCTCCAAAAACAACGTCAGCAATAGCATTTCCAGATTCTGATCCTAAATGCCAACACTCTAAAATAGCGGTCGATATCTCTGATGCACGGCTCAAATCCATAGGTCTACCGTTCATTAAAATAATTATAATATTTTTATTTACTTTATAAATAGCTTCTAACAATTCATTTTGAAGTCCTAAAAATCCAATATTGGTTTGACTTCGTCCTTCACCAGTTTGGAAGGCATTCTCCCCAATAGCCAACAAAACTACATCTGATTTTTTTGCAGCTTCAACAGCTTCAGGAATTCCAGAACTGTCCGTTGTGTTAAATTTTAATGGAATTAAAAATAGTTTAGCCCCAACATCTGAAGTAGGCACTATAATGTCAACTCCTTTGGCGTACTGTATTTTTGTATTTTTACCCACAGCATTTTTAACACCTTCCAATAGTGATACTGCTGAATTATGAGTCGCTTTTCCTCTCCAATTCCCAAGTGGTGAATCTTTATCATTTGCTAAGGGACCTATAACTGCGATGCTTTTAATGTTTTTTGAAAGGGGTAAAATTTGATGCTCATTTTTTAGTAAAACAATCGATTTTTTAGCAACGTCTCGTGCAATCGCTAAATTTTCTTCTGTATAAATATTTTCTTTTTCCCGTTGCTCATTGCAGTACCTATAGGGGTCATCAAAAAGTCCGAGTTTAAATTTTAAGTGTAAAATACGTTTTACGGCATCATCAATTTGATTTAAAGTTACTTTGTTTTCTTCAAGTAATGTTTCCAAATACGTTTCATAGGCATATGATTCCATATCCATATCACTTCCAGCATTCATAGCTATTTCAGCTGCATGTTTTTTATTTTCCGCATAGCCATGAGCTACCATTTCGCCAATAGAACCCCAATCAGACACCACAAATCCATCCCAATTCCAATCGCCTTTCAAAACACCACGTTGTAATGCTTTGTGACCTGTTGCTGGTATGCCATCTATGTCATTAAACGAATTCATAAATGTTGCTACACCTGCGTTAGCTGCGGCTTTAAAAGGTGGTAAAATGGTATTATGCAATTCATTGTCGCCAATGTTTACAGTGTTATAATCTCTCCCAGCTTCTGCAAAACCATAACCAGCAAAATGTTTTGCACACGCAGCAATAGTAGTTTCGCTTGACAAATCATCACCTTGAAATCCTTGTATACGCGCCACCCCAATAACTGAATTTAAATAAGGGTCTTCTCCGGCACTTTCCATAATGCGTCCCCAACGAGCATCTCTAGAAACATCTATCATAGGAGCAAAAGTCCAATTGAGACCTGAAGCCGCTGCTTCTTTTGCTGCAATACCAGCAGATTTCTTAATAATATCTAAATCCCAACTTGCACTTTCGCCTAACGGAATTGGAAAAATAGTTTTATAACCATGAATAACATCATATCCAAAAATTAATGGAATTTTTAACCGCGAATGTTCCATGACGTTTTTTTGTATTTCGCGAATTGTTTTTACTGAAGTAACATTAAGCATGGAGCCTACTTCTCCTTTTTTAAGTTTGTTAAATTTATACGCATTTCCTTGTAACGATTTAGGACCAGTGGCATCCCAACCAATGCTATATTGCACCAACTGACCTATTTTTTCATTAAGTTTCATTACTACTAAAATAGAATCTACTTTTTTATTGATAGGATCATTAGAGTTTTCCATACGAATAAAATTATTTTTATAACTAGTACAGCCATAAATTATTAAAAAAAAACTTATAGTCACACAGTACTTTAAAGTTACTGAATCTTGCTTTAGCATAAAATTATTTTAACTTCAATTCTACGAATACTGGAAAATGATCTGAAGGATATTTTAAATCAATGGAGCTAGATAAAACACCGTGTTTTTCAACGTTTATTTTGTCTGATTTTGAGACCATAATATAGTCAATTCTTACGGTTGCAGGTTCATGAAACTTAAACCCATTAAATGTGCCGTTAGAGCCAAAAGTAATTTTAGCAAATTCCTTGGAGTCGTTCATTTGTTGTTTAAGAGTTGCCATCAATTCGCTATCTGGCTCTACATTAAAATCACCCATAATTATTGAAGGAAAATTATTAGTGTTTACTTCTGCTATTTTTTTTAGAATTAGTTTCATGCCTTCTAATTGAGCCTTAGTGCCTAAGTGGTCTAGATGCGTATTGAAAACCCAAACCTTTTGTTTGCTTTCAAGTAAAGTAAACAATCCGTAAGTGCAAATTCTTGGATAGGCAGCATCCCAACCAATGGAAACTTTATTTGGTGTTTCCGACAACCAAAAGGTAGCTTCTTTGTCAACTTTTAATTTTTTAGAATTATAAAATATTGATGAATGTTCTCCTTGTTGATTGCCGTCTCTGCCTAAGCCAATTACTTTATAATCTTTTAAAGTTTCTTGTAAATTGTTCATTTGATTGGGTTTAGCTTCTTGAACGCCTAAAATATCTGGACTGTAGAACAAGACTTGTGAACTTAAAAAATCTTTCCTATTAGTCCATGTATTTTCTCCATCAGAAGCTACATCCAACCGAATATTATAGGTCATAATTTGTAATTTTTGACTTTTACAACTTGACAAACAGATTGCTATAATTAATAGTAAAAAGGAACTAAACTTCATTTTTTTATTTTTTTTGTTGAAAAACTCTTACATAATCTACAATCATTTCTTGTGGGAAAACGGAATCATCAATACCGTGTAATCCACCCCACATACCGCCAACAGCAACGTTTATTATAAGATAAAATTTCTGATCAAAAGGCCATTCGGCAGTGGTTTTATGTTCGTTTACGATATGATTATAAACAACCCCATCCATTATAAAATTCATTTTTTCAGGAGTCCATTCTAAAGCAAATACATGAAAAGTATCATTCGGTTTATCTATAAAAATTGTTTTTCCTTTTTGAGTTCCCTTCAAATGGTTATAAGCCTTTGTGTGTATAGTTCCATGGATGGTATCATTATCATATCCTACATGTTCCATAATGTCTATTTCGCCACTTTCGGGCCAGCCAATTTCTTTCCTGCTTTCGCTTAACATCCATATAGCAGGCCACATACCTCGTCCTTTTGGTAATTTAGCACTGACCTCTATACGTCCATATTTCCATGCTGCAAGTCCTTCGGTTTTTATCCTTGCGGAGGTGTATTGAGCTGTGTCTATTTCTTTTTTGTACTTAGCCCAATCTTTAATAGTAGCGTTTTTAAAATCTTTATTAGCTATTTTTTCTTTGTGGGCTTCAATAATCAAATTGCCATTTTCTACCCTCGTGTTTTTTAAACTATCTGTATAATATTGCTTTTCTTGATTAGCGATAAATCCATAATCATAGGTCCATTTTGTTGGATCTGGTTTTCCTTTATAATTAAACTCGTCACTCCAAACAAGTTCATAACCTTTACTTGTAGGGCTAGCTTTTATTCTTTCAAAAACAAGTTCAGGCTCATCTGTGGTTATGTAGTTAAAATCATTTGCTAAAAGCCAATCGATATCTTCCACTTTATCAGCTACCCAAGCATTTAACAGAACACCATTTTTTTTGGCATTTTCAATCCATTCTGGGTGCTGTTTTAGTTTATAGGTTAAATAATCTAAGCCAGTTATGTTATCATTTTTTAAAATTTCAGGTGATTTTGAGCCATCTAAATATTGTGTTTTGGCATTGGAGTCTAATTCTTTTACTTTTATTAGAATTTCATAACTAAAACTAATATATGTTAAAATAAAAGGTTCCGCTTTTAATTTTTTAACCAATTTCATTACTTCTTTTGTTATTATAATATTACGGTCTTTTATTTTTGAGGGTTTAATTTCGCATACCAAGCCTGTAGCTGTATTATTTTGCATACCTGCAAGTAAAAAATTCTTTAAAGTTGGGAGGATTTCTCCATTCGGAAGTTTATGCTTAGACAATTCTGCATACGTGGATTCTTCTATAACCAAATCGTTATAATCGGCATCATGCGTTACAATAAGTACATTGTCTTTTGTCATTCTAACATCAAACTCGGAACCAGTACATTTTAGTGTAATTGCCTGTTTTAATGATGCTATTGAGTTTTGTGGTAGATTATTAGTCTTCCATGCACCACGATGTGCAATTACAGGGTTGTTTGCAAAAGAAATAGTTTCCTTTTGAGGTATGGTTTTACATGAAACCAATAGTATGATTAATGACGCTGTCAACAAAATACGCATAATTTTATTGTATTAATGGTGAAATAAATCTATAAATTTTTGTAGATAAAGTTTAAATACTAAGGGCAAAATTTATTTGCCCTTAGATTCAGAAAACTTAATAAAAAAATAATTAATATCCACTGTTTTGAGGGTAATTTGGTCCCAAAAGGTTCATTTCTGAAAGTGGTATAGGCCAATTAACCATATGAGGTCTTATGGAAATTCTAGCATCACTTCTATATGGTAATGGTTTTGAGGGTGTATTATTAGCTCCACCAGCAGTAGAATTTTCGGGACTTAAATCGCCTGCCATTCCATAACCAGCGTGATCTTTTATATAATCATATAATTTGCCGGTTCTTTTTAACATATACCAACGACGTCCTTCAAAAGCGAGCTCTCTTGCCTGTTCGTCCAAAATCATTTGTAAATTAATGCTAGTAGCTGTGGCTGTATTTGCTCTAACCCTTACTTTGTTAAGATGTGAAATTGCTATATCAGTATTTCCAGGTATCATTAAATTTGCTTCTGCGGCAAAAAGATAGGTTTCTGCCAAACGATACATAGGTATATTTTTGAATTGATTATTTTCAGTAGGAATACCATCATCTGGAAAATATTTTTTACAACCAGCATTTTGTCGAATAAACCAGAAATTCCTATTAGAGGAGCTAGCAGCGAATTCTTTCCAAATAGGATGAACAACTTTGTCTCCAATTGCTACTCCTGCAGGAAGCGTTGCAGCATCATTATAATAATAATCTTGAATGTAATACGTGCCTTTAATACGTTTGTCATTAGGATCTTCATTTAATAGATTTCTTAAATAATTATTCATTGTTAACCACGCAAAACCACGACCGCCTTGTTCTATTGAATATTTTGAACCTGGAATTAATTCAGCATAATTCGGCATTAAATTAAAATTAATTTTGTGAGCTTTACCATTTACTTGACTTTTAAATTGAAGTGCCCATAGTATTTCTGAACTATTTACATCTCCTGCAAAAACTAATCTAGGATCAGTAGCTAAGATATGTTTTCCAGAATTTATAACTTCCTCTGACTGGAATTTTGCTTCGGCCCAATCTTTTTGCCATAAAGCGACATCAGCCTTTACGTGTCTTGCAGTACCTTGGGTAATTCTTCCTGTTTGACTAGTGGTCCATTCTAAATTATTAATAGCATACGTTAAATCATCATTAATTAATTTGTAAATATCAGCTTCAGATGTTTTATCTAAAATAATAGTTGAAACGTTTTCAGGCGTGGTAGGTTCTGTAGTTATAAAAATATTATTAAATAATTTAAATAAGGTAAATGTAGAGTTAGCTCTAAAAAATTTTGCTTCGGCAATAGCTTGTGCTCTCCTTTTTTCATCCATCCCTTGGATATTTTCTGCTGCTTTTATTAAAGCATTGGCTCTATCAATAATTTTATAATTAGTTTTCCAATAATCACTAAATACACCACTATTTTCAGGAGTTGTACCGTTTTTCATTCTTCCATAATTGGAAATTTCACCGCCACGAGGAACTGTAAGGTCATCACGAGAGTCAATTACTATAGCGTTTGAACCATTGTTAGCTCCGTTTTCCCAAAAAGCTCTTTGAAAACTATAGAGTGCAACTACACCAGCTTCCAAGCCATCAGGAGTATTGTAAACTAGCTCTGCTGTAAATTGTGACGTTGGGTCTTCTTCTAGAAAATCATTACAAGATGTCATAAAAACAAGCATTGAAAAAAGAAACAATGTCCAATTAAAATTTATATTTTTTAGTTTCATAATTTTAGTTTTTAATATTTATAATGTAATATTTACACCTACTGTAAACGATTTTGTGTCAGGAAAATCTCCTGCATTATTTTCTGGGCTATATGATTTATAATCTGTAATTGTAATTAAATTAGAACCCGTGATATACAATTTAGCCGCATTTATTTTTAGCTTTCCTAATACTGATTGTGGTAAATTGTAAGATAATGATAATGTTCTTAGTCTAACATACGATGCATCTGTAATACCTAAAACGCTTATGTTTGCTGGAGCATTTGCATAATTAGGGCGTGGTGCTGTATTAGAAGGGTTTTCAGGTGTCCAGTAATCTCTTACCATACCATTTCTAACAGATGTTATGGTTCCACCTTCGTTAAAATCTGCTAAAAAAGGATTGTATCTTTTAGCACCTTCCACAATATAAACATCGGCCAATAATTCAAATCCTTTATATTGTATAGTAGAAGAAATTGAAGAATACCAATCTGGATCTCTTGCTATTACTATTTTGTCATCATCATTAATGACACCATTTCCATCTGTATCTTGTAATTTAATGGCGCCTGCAAATAACGTATTGAGTTTTTGAAAGGGTGTTATTGTGCCACCTAATGTTTCTGCTTGAGCTGATGCTAAAGCGGCTTCATCTGTTTGGAAAATTCCATCAAAAACATAGGCTCTATAAACATTAATAGGTTCGCCTACATATCTATTTCTTCCTAAATCATCTTTAGGAATACCATCTACATCTACAATACCCGTTTTAGTTATTTCATTTTTGTTTTTAGTAAATACACCTGTAACACTCCATTTTAAATTATTATTTCTAATAATATCACCTGTTAATAATAGCTCTATTCCGCTATTTTTAGTTTCTCCTCCGTTCGTAATCATGGAGCTGAAACCTGAATTTCCTCCTAATGAAATGTCGGTTAACAAGTCTGTTGTTTTAGTATTATAATACTCAAGAGTTCCTTTAAGTCTATTTGAAAATAACCCATAATCTAGCCCTATATTAGTAGTTGTTGAAGTTTCCCAAGTTAAATTTGGATTTGGTAATACAGTGCCTGGTAAGTTTCCACCAACAATTGCTCCACCAAAAATGTAAGGATAATTATCTACAACACCTAAAGTAGTGTAAGGATCTAAGGATTGATTACCAACAGAACCATAACTTATTCTTAATTTTAGCTCATTAATTGTTTCAATATCAGTAAGAAAAGATTCTTTATGTAATTGCCATGCAAAAGAAGCTGCTGGGAAAAACCCCCACTTGTTATTTTTTGCAAATACAGAAGCCCCATCTTTACGACCTGTTAAGGTTAATAAATATGTATCCATTAAAGTATATCTTATCCTTCCAAGAAAAGAGGATAGTCTATATTGTTCTTCGTCTCTAGTCGCCTTGTAATTTAGCGCTCCACTAATACCATCATAACCTAAAACATCATTGCCAAAACCCGTTGCGTCTGTGGTGGTTTTGGAAGAGTTTCTTTGGTTTACTGATTGTACAAAGGTAATATCCAACTTGTTATTTTCATTTATTTGTGGGGTGTAATTGAAAATATTCTCAATTAAATACTCTTCTCTTAATGTGTTAGAAACTGTTGCACTTCCATTTGGTGTTACTCCTTGAGAATGTAATTTAGTAATATATTCACCCTGATCTATAAATCTTCGGCTTAACAATGTATTTAACTTATAAGAAAAATTAGTTGATAATTTATAGTTTGCTACTAAATTAAGATTGTATAGATCTGTTTTTATATCGTTGTCAGATTCTTTAATATTCCATAGTGGATTGACGCTACTGCTACTTGCATTTGCACCCGCCAAGTCTTTAACCAAATTACCGTCTACATCATAAGGACCTGTAAGTGGTGAAATAGTTACAAAATCTAAACTGGTAGTTTCTTTTTGCTGATTTGCTGTACTCACATTTAAGTTGGCTTCAATACTTGCCTTATCATTAATTTTTTGATTTAAGTTCAACCTAAAAGCACCTCTTTTATATCCTGAAGTTGGTATTAAACCTGTTTGTTCAAAATAATTAGCGCTCGAAAATACTTTTGTGTTTTCATTACCACCGCTAATACTAAAAGTATGACTATTGATGACGCCCGTTTGTAATACTTCATCTTCCCAATTCACAAAATTACCTGCAAGAAAAGCAGTACTTTCTGTAGCTGAATTAAAGTTTACAGAATCATCACTATACTCTTGAACGCCATTAACCACTGGATTTGTAGATCTAACAGCTTCTCTTCTTAATTTTACAAATTCATCCGCTGAGTATAAATCGAAGTTTTTGGTAAGTTTTTGAATTGTAGTATAAGAATTTATTGAAACCCTAACTTTACCATCTTTACCTTTTTTGGTTGTAATTAAAATAACTCCATTAGATGCTCTTGCACCATAAATTGCTTGTGCAGAAGCATCTTTTAAAACTTCAATGGAGGTTATATCATCTGGGTTTACATCATTTATATTCTCTATTGGAAACCCATCAAGAACAACTAAGGGTTCATTACCTCCTCTAATAGAATTTCTACCACGTATTAAAATATCTGATGTACCACCTGGTCTTGCAGAACCTAAACTTACTTGAACCCCAGCTGCTTGCCCACGTATCATCTCAGATATATTGGTGGTTGGTATTGCAATGGCATTATCCATTTCTACTTTTGATACAGCTCCTGTTACGTCACTTCTTTTTTGAGTTCCATACCCAACAACAACTACTTCATTCAAACTTTGTAAAGATTCTAGTAAAGCGACTCTTAAGGGGTTGCCGTTGTTAATTGCAATTTCTTTAGATTCATATCCAATATATGATAACAATATTGATGTGCCTTTTTGTACAGAAATTAAAAATTTCCCGTCAAAATCTGTAGTTGTACCTTTTGTGGTATTTTTAACAACAATGGAAACGCCTGGTAATGGTATTCCGTTTGAATCAACTACGGTTCCTTTTACATCATAGTTTTGTGCGGAGGCTATAATTCCAACAAAACAAAGAAAAATTGATAGTATTAATGATTTCATATAAGTATTGATTTAGTTAAAATTTTAGGTTTAAAAACATAATTTTATTCCAATCTATAAAACTCCAAAAAAGAGTATTCATAAATTTACTATCAAATTTTAAGAAATTCATAATTATCATACCGATAAAAAACGAACATGATATTAATGTGCTATATATGTATGATTTACAAGCTGTAAGTCCCTTTTTTAAAGGGAAAACATTTTTTTGTTTTTTGTGTAAAAATTATAAAAAAACTTGTTTTTGGCTGGTTGTCGTGGTAATGTCGTGGTGAAAAATAGCTTTGTAGTGTTTTAAAAAGCTAAAATATAATCAACTAAACCACTATCGTGCTCTAAATCAAATTTCTTTCGCAAACGATATCGTTTAGTTTCAACGCTTTTTATAGAAATGTTAAGTAATGGCGCCATATCTTTTGAAGATAAGTTTAATCTTAAGTAGGCACAAAATCGTAAATCATTGGGTGTTAAATCAGGATGGACTCGTTTAATTTTGTCTAAAAAATCCTTGTCAGCATTATTAAAAGCTTGCTCAAAAAACGACCAGTCTTTAGCATCATTTAAATTATGATCAATCAGTTTTATGGCGGTTCCATCATCAGAATGTTTGCTTTTTTTCAATTCTTTTTTAATACTGCTTAGCACTTCATTCTTTTTTATAATACTCATTGTTGAAATGGCTAATTCTCTATTTTTACCTTCAATATCTTGATTCAACTTTTCATTGGTAATTTGCATTATTTTTTGTTCAGCCTCCATTTTTTCTTGCTGAAATTTATTGATATAAAACCTTTTATATGTTCTATGAGTAATTATGATTATTATTAAAAGTAAGAGAAAATAAAAAATTAGCGCAGTATTGGAAACGTACCAAGGTCTGTTTACCACAAAATTATAAGATAAAGTATTTTTTGATATTTTATTACCAATTTTAGCTCTAACTTTTAAAGTATAACCTCCAAATGAAAGATTTTCAAAGGTTACTTCTGGAGTTTCTGTCCATTGACTCCATTTATTTTGAAACCCCTCAAGCATATATTGATACTTTACATCAAGATGCTTATCATATTCAGGAACGGAATATTTAAAAATTAATAATCCTTGTTTGTAATCAAACTCTCCTTTGTCTTTTATAGGATATTTTTTTATCTGATCATCAAGGTTTTTTAAAATTACTGAGTTTAAATAAATAAAATAATTAATGTTGTTATTTATTTTCGATAAATTTAAAGTTATATACCCATTTGCTGTTCCAATAACGTATTCATTATCATTAATAAGTGATATGTTTTCAAAACCTAAAACACCTTTTCTGTCTTTAGAAGGAATGGGAATATTGTGTATTACTGGTTTATTGGAAACATTATCGTTTTCTATATATTTAATATTATCTTTTGTAAAAGCCCAAAGCCGTTGGTTTTTATCTACCACTAATTTACCGGAAACATAATTTTCTTTTTCAATTACAGCACTTAAAACAGTATCTTTTTGAAATTTCTTATAATTCATATTATATTTAAAAACACCATCTTCAGAAGCATAAATAATATCATTTCTGTATTTAGTTAAACTTGAATTTTTTCTTGGAGACAAGCTTGTTTCCATATCAAACTCCAACACTTTTGTGAAGTTATCATTCAGTTTTAATTTGAAAACCCCTTTATATTCATGGTTAACCCAAACTTGGTTAGCTTCATTAATTTCAAGATATCTTGATGAATTTTTAAATCCTTCAATTTTGTTTCTAACGTACCAAATGCCATTTAAATTTTCCAAAATAAATAAGCCATTATAATTACCTTGAAGTATTAAATTTTGATTTTTAGGAATCGGTTTAAAAATCCAAGCGCCAAGCACGTTACTTATTTTTGTTACTTTATCTTCATTTACCAAAAAAGTACCTAAATGATGTCCACAAAAAAGATATTGATTTTTATAATTAAACAAATTCAAAACTTGTCCTGCTGTGCCGCTTATAAACTTAAATGGGTCATTAAGTGCATTTAATTTTCTATAAAATAACCCTTGATTAGAGCCTATATATAAAATATTTTTAAATACTTGTGTTGCATATACAGTTCCTAAAACACCTTCATAATCATAAAATGTTTTAATTGCAGATTTTACATTAATTACATTTATTCCATTGTCTAAACCAGCCCAAACATTATGTTGTTTATCTTCAAATAAAGATAATACAGTATTGTTACTCAGTCCATTTTTTTGAGTAATTTGATAGTCAATATTTCCACTTTTACTTAAATGAAAAACACCATCAGAGATAGTGCCAATTATTAAACTTCCGTCCTTTAGCTGAATGTAGCTAAAAATATTTACGTTGTTTAATTTAGAATCTGCGGGTATTTCCCATCGAGATATTTTTTCATTTTGTAGTTTGTAAAAACCTGAATGTCGCGTAAGCATCACTAAATTATTTTCACTTTCAAAAAGGTTGATAACTCTTTCTTCTTTAACGATGGTATTTTCTATTATTAATTTGGGCTGCCCATTTTCTATGGCGTAAATACCTTCATTTGCCACATGATAATAAATACGGTTTTTTACTTTAAAAATTTTATAAATAGTATTAGGTGAGTTAATTATTTTAAATTTTTGAGTTTCTGTATTATAAAAATAAATGGAGTTGTTAGATTGAAATACCGCCCATTCGTTATGCTCAATAATGTTCCATACTTGTTCATCTTCAAGCATTTTATTTTCAAGTTGAGGGGTTAAAGAAGTATATTTTAATATGCCTAAGTTGTTTTTTACCCAATAGCCAAATTCAGCATAACAGCCCGTATATATTTTGTCTGCTATCACTTTTACAGCTCTTATTATACTGTTATTAGGTGAAGCGTAAGCAACCCACTCTGCGCCATTAAATTCTAATAATCCTTTGTTATTTGCCACATAAATATAACTGTTATCCGCTTGAGAAATCATCCAGTTTTGGTTGTCTCCAAAATAATCTTCAGGGGTAAATTTCTCAATAGAAGGTAATTCTTGACCGTATATTGGCAAGCTTAATAGTATTACTAAAACTAATTTTAAAAATTTCATTATTAATAAAGTTTGAAATATGGAAACTACCTCTAAGGTAGCTTTAGAAAATGACTATTCAAAATACACTTTTAAACTTACTGAAAATAAAATTACCTTATCAACTCTTCCATATATGCTGGTGTCCATTTAATTTGTAGCAGAAAATAATAAAAGATTATAATTAGGTGGTTGTATTAGATTTGTTTTTAGTGCTGTTATTGCTACGTATGTCTAATTTTAATAAAGCAGTAATACTCCTTATTTTTCAATGTTAGTAGTACACCAATTAACATAAGCAGTTTCTAATTCTTTTACTTTTTCAGGGAATTTTTTAGCTACATCCATGCGTTCACCTGGATCTTCTTCAACATTAAAAAGTTTTAAATCCATATTATCAATAATAGGTGCAATGTATTGAGTGGAAGGTTCACTTTTCCAGTGATTTTCATTAGTATTCGTTAATTTCCAGTTACCCTGTCTTACAGCCCACGTTTTTTGCCATTTCCAAACCAGCAACCTATTTGGGTCTGGTTTAAATAAGCTAATACCGTCAAGCGTGTCATCATTAATTTTTTTTCCTGCGGCTTGTAGCAGAGTTGGTAATATATCGGTTGCCGAAACATAGCTAGTCACCACTTTGTTAGTCTCAATATTTCCTGCCCAGCTAATTGCCAATGGCACACGTATACCACCTTCCCAAAGCGCATATTTACCGCCTGTTAATGGTGCATTATTTGCACCTGTTAAAGGTGAACCTCCATTATCTGAAATAAAAACAATTAGGGTGTTTTTATCTAACTTTTGTGCTTTCAAAGCGTCTAAAATCCGACCTATATTATCATCCAAACAGTTTAAATTGGCTAAGTAATAATTACGTAATTCTTCAGCTTTTATAGCGCCAACGCGTGAATATTTATCATAATAGGCAGCGTAAGAACCTGGTTTATGATGTTCAAAACCCATCATATCATCTGGGTTATAATTAGGGATTTCTTTTGCTCCATATTTATCTAAATATTTCTTAGGAACTTCATGAATTAAATGATGTACAGAACTATAAGCGAGCGTTAAGAAAAAAGGCTTCTCATGTTTTCTTTTAAAGTAGGCAATAGATTCATCTGTGAAAATATCGGTAAGATAACCTTCTTCATAACTCTTTTCTCCCATATTATGCATCATCGGACCTAAAAGTGCGCTGGTACCAAGAGGATCTGGAGTTCGTTCTTTAATTTTGTTAGAATTCAACCAGTAATCGTGGGCATGTGCACTAAACCCTAAAAATTCATCATACCCATGGTTTAATGGATATTCACGTACATCGTTTTTATGAAAATTTCTACCTAAATCATTTTTTCCAATACGAGCTGTTTTATAACCTGCTTCTTTTAAATATTCCGCAATCGTTTTAACATTATTTGGTAAACCTGGCCCCCAGCTTGCTGGTTTGTCCCATCGAAATTGATTTTTTCCTGTTAAAATACCAGCTCTAGAAGGGCTGCAAACTGGTGCTGTAACATATGCTTGTGTAAAAACGGTTCCTGATTTTCCCAACCGTGTTATGTTAGGTGTTAAAATGCTTTTATCATGGCCTTTAAAAGGGGAAAAATCTGCATATCCTTGATCATCTATTACTATTAATAAAATATTGGGTTTTTTAACAATAGTCGTGGTTTTTAATGTGCACGAAACTAGACACATAAACAGAAACAACACTATGAGATTTTTCATAATTTAGGTTTCTTTCAAATTTAACAATTTATTTTATATTGAAACTATTTTTGTTATGTCTCCAATTTAAAATATATTGAATTAATTATAAATAATTTTTAGTTAATTAGGTAACTAGCCAATGAACTCTAAATTTATTTTTTAAATGTGTATTGAAAAGTTTGCATAATGAACGCACGTTCATTATTTTTGCAAAGGTTTATAACAAAAGAAACCTACTAATTTTAGATTATTTACCATTATTTCTTTTAATTAATAATGTTATAATTCTGCTTAAAAGAATAATATATGCCAAATTTAGACAATAAAGGACCAGGGGGGGTAGGACCAAAAACAGGGAAAAAACTAGGGAAATGTAGAAAAAATGAAACTGAAAAGAAAGAAATTGAAGAGGTCTATTCTTTCAGACAGAAAGCATCAAATACAAGAAAAAAAATCACAAAAAATAAATGAATGTAAATGATACTAATATTGTGCAAGGTGAAAGGGTTCAACTTCCAACTAAATATGGTCACTTTGAATTGATTCCATTTCAAGAAAAAGGAAGCGGCCTTGAACATATTGCATTAATTAAAGGGAATTTCACATCAAATGATACTGTTTTAACACGAATTCACTCTGCTTGTGCTACAGGAGATTTATTTGGTTCCTTAAAATGTGATTGTGGAGACCAATTAATTGAGGCTATGAAACTAATAGAGCATAAAGGAATTGGAATAATAGTATATTTACAGCAAGAAGGAAGAGGGATCGGTTTAATGAATAAGATGAAAGCTTATAAATTACAGGAGCAGGGTATGGATACGATAGAAGCAAATGTACATTTAGGTTTTGCACCTGATGAAAGAGAATACCAAATAGGTGCTGAAATTTTGAACGCTCTTGGCGTAAAAAAAGTAAAATTGCTGACCAATAATCCAGACAAAATTAATAAATTGGAGGAAAGTGGAATTAAAGTTGTTGAGAGAATTCCTCTAATAATACCATCAAATCCATTTAATAAATACTATTTAGATACAAAGGAAATTCAAATGGGACATCAACTGAGTAATGATAAATAGGAAAATTTGTGCTAGTAAAGCTAGTATGGCCGAAACTAAGTTTAAAAGTATTAACGTATGAAAATTAGTGTACTCACTGAAAATTGCGCAGGATCTGTATTTCTTGCCGAACATGGACTCTCTTATTTAATTGAGCACGAAGGAGAACGGATTTTGTTTGATGCAGGGCATACGGATGTTTTTATTAAAAACGCCAAAAAATTGGGTGTCGATATTCAAAAAGATATTGATACGGTTGTTCTTAGTCATGGGCATTGGGACCACGGAGATGGACTTCAATATATTGATAATAAAACGTTAATTACCCATCCAGGATCTTTTATCAAACGATTCAGAAAGAAAGATAATTCAAGTCTTGGGCTAAAATTAAGTAAAAGCGATATTCAACAAAAATTTAAATTGGTTCTTACCGATAAACCCTATTATATTTCAGATAATATTATTTTTTTAGGGCAAATACCAAGATTAACAGATTTTGAAGCTAAATCTACTAATTTTATAGATGAATTAGGAGAGCCCGATTTTATATTAGATGATTCTGCAATTGTAGTTATTCAAAATAAGGAACTTATTATAATTACAGCATGTTCACATTCTGGTATTTGTAACATTATTGAGTATGCTATGAATGTAACGGGTATTAATTTTGTAAAAGCAGTAATTGGCGGTTTTCATTTAAAGGAAAACAACCTTCAAACTAAACAGACTATTGATTTTTTAAAAAATAAAGGCATTCATAAAATATACCCATCGCATTGTACAGAACTTCCTGCACTTGTCGCTTTTTATGAAGAATTTCATACAGAACAATTAAAGACAGGCATGGTTTTAAATTTTTAAAATGCGAGTTAATCAGATAACTATAAACCCAAATGGGATATTTTACATGCTATTTAATAGTATTAAAAGTTTTATTGCGCAATCTGTTGAAAAAGAGGAAGTTGTAAATTACGTAGGGTTGTTTACTAAAAGGCAAGGAGGTTTAACTGATTTAGCAGAATTTCTACATATAGCACTATTGTATCACTTACATAAAATAAATAATTGCAATTTATTGGTAAAACCTTTTATGGATACAAAAAAACATAGCATATTTGCCACCAAATCACCCAAACTACCGAATGCAATGGAGCTTTCTATAGTTAAACTTTTAGAAATCAAAAACAATATTAACCAAGCAGAAATGGCTGATAAGTTAAAAGGAACACCACTTATTCATATAAAAATGTTCTTTGCAAAAATTTACAATAGAATAAGCACTAAATCCGTATTGTTAGATAATCAGCTAACGATGCCTATTAATAAACTTCGTTTTTATGAACGTTTTAAATTATAATACCTATGACAAATAATATACTTATTGAAGATCAATATAAAAGAACAAGTTTATTTGAAAAAGAAAATGTGAACTACTTGGTTCGCGTTTTAAAACGTTTTAACACAGTACCAAAAATAAACAATATAAATATTATTACCTCTACTAGTCAGCCTAATATATTTAAAATTGTACCAAACGAATCTATTATAATTGGATCTTTATTCTTAAAGAAACCTGTGTTAGCTTTAGTGTATTTAAGATATGGTATTGAATGGCAACTATGGTATAAAGCATTGGGTGAAGAAAAACAAGATACTGTTCTATGTGATGTAGCCGCGCTTGAAGTGACTAAAATATTTTATAAATTATTACCAAAAGATGATAAAGAAAAATTAGAAAATCTAAACTATTTTTTAATTGATTTAATTAAAGAAGAGGAAGGTTTAAATACGGAATCATTATTAAAATATGAGGCGTTACAAGCTTTTCATGGATTGAATAATGCTAATAATTTATTTAATGAATCTTGGAAACCTATTGTTGAAAATTTAGCAAAACCTACTGAATATTTATTGATGGATGGTGGTGATCTCCGTTTAAATATTGATGAAATTAATTTATTAAATAAATATGGTTGTAGACCATTTCCAAGGCCAGATGCATTTACTTTTGCTTCATCAACCGCAACAAGTGTGTCTAATTTTGCGTTTGATAAAACGGATAAAGTTAGAAGTATTTTAATTAGAAATAGTCTAAAAAATGGTTTCAAAAATGCGACTATTGAGTTCTCTGAATTATTAAAAAATAACCTTCGAAAAATATTTAAATTAAATGATGAATGTGAAATCATTTTTTCACCATCAGGTACAGATTCTGCACTTCAAATAGCAGCCATCACTCAAATTATTTCAGAGAAAGATATTACACATGTTTTAGTGGCTTCCGATGAAACTGGGAGCGGCGTTCCTGCGGCATTAAAAGGGTGTCACTTTGAAAACAATACAGCACTTAATTTCCCTGTTACAAAAGGAGATAAAATTGAAGGGTTTAGAGCTATTGATTTGATCAAAATTCCTTTTAGAGATGAAAATGGAGCTTTAAAATCGTCCAGCCAGTTAGATAAGGAAGTTTTTGAAGCCATTTCTAAAACAAATGAATTAGGTAGGCATGTAGTATTACATACTATGGACCAATCAAAATTAGGGTATCAATCGCCTAGTGAAGAGTTGCTTCAAAGTTTAAATACATTAGGTAATTTATCAATGCAAGTTATTGTAGATGCTGCGCAACTGAGGCTAGACCCCACAGATATACAAAATTATTTAAATAAAGGATATATTGTTACCATAACAGGAAGTAAATACTTTACGGGGCCTCCATATTCCGGAGCCTTAATTCTGCCTGAAAAAGTTAGTAAATTAATACATTCTGTAAAAAACACGTTACCGTCAGGTTTAAATAATTATTACAATCATTCCGATTGGCCAACCTCTTGGCCTTGTTCAAAAGATTTATCTGTTGGTTATAATTATGGCTCTTATATGCGTTGGAATGCTGCTATGGTTGAAATGGATAGATACTACAAAACACCTATTTTATATAGAAATATGGGGATTGAAATGTTTTGTAATTTTGTGGAAGATTCCATCAATGAAGCTGCCTTTTTAGAGCCTATCTATGGTGAAGAAACAAAAACAAATAGTTATAATAGTAAAGAATTTGGAATACGTAATATTCGTACTATTTTCCCTTTCTTTATTCTTAAAAACAATGAAGTATTATCGATTGATAATGTAAAGAAATTGTACACATTGTTAAATTCGGATTTGTCCGATCAATTTCAAGATGCATCATTAGAAATTATTAGACTTGCCGCCCAAAAATGCCATATTGGTCAAGCGGTTAATGTAAAATACGGAAATGATATAGAAAGTGCTATTTTAAGAATTAGTTTAGGAGCAAGAGTTATTTCGGAAAGTTGGGTAAATAGAGATATTAGTTTGTTTTTCAGAAATATAGAGTCGCAAATGAGTCAGATTACAGTGATAATTAAAAAAATAGAATTGATTCTTAGTCATCCAGATTTGTTGAAATAAATAAAAGTTTCTGTCGCGTATATCTAAAAAATATAAAAATGAACATTTGGCTATTAGCATTAATCATATTAGCTATTGCTTCAATTATGATAATGTCTGGGCGCGGTGGTGGAAATTTTTATGTATTAGCGCTTGCCTTTTCAGGATTTAGTATGCATGAAGCTGCAACAACAGGGCAATTTATTTTGGTGTTGTCTTCTTTGTTTGCAACTATTTTTTTTGGTAAAAATAAAGTTATTAGCTGGAAATTAGTCTTCCTTATTGGAAGTATGACCATTGTTTCAGCTTTTTTAGGTGGTTTTTTATCAGATATTTTTAATGATAAACTATTAAAAATAGTGTTTGCTGTTTTTATCTCAATAGCAGCTTTACTAATGTTAAAACCATTAAGAAAAGAAGTAAAACAAGAAGGTAGATTTATACTAAAATTACATTCAAATAATGAAACCTATTTTTTAAACCTTTTTTATATAGTGCCTATAGTCTTATTTACAGGCTTTGTTTCAGGAATGGTTGGTATTTCTGGAGGTTCTTTTTTGGTTCCTTTAATGGTGTTACTTATTAGAGTTCCAATGAAAATTGCAGTAGGTACATCAACTACGTTGGTTATGTTTACCGCTTTATCTGGGTTTTTAGGACATTTAAGCTCGGGGCATTTTGATATTAAATTAGCAATTCCATTGGCTATTGGTGGAATTATAGGTGCCATTATTGGTACAAAATTCACATTGAAAACCAAACCTGAATTTTTAAAAATTATTTTTGCTTCAACATCACTAATTGCTGCATTAATTATGATATATAATGTGTTACAATAAAGAATTGAACTTTTTTTAAAATAGTTTGAGTATGCAAACGTATTATTCTTCTATTGATGGGTGCGGTATTTATAGTGCTCTTTTATTTATTGAACGGTGGTTTATCAAAGGCATTTATTAATTTTTCTGTAATAAATCCTTGAAAAACAGAAAAAACAGCCATAACAATTAGTAGCGTAGTAGCGTAAACCCAGCCAAAATATATTAATAAAACGGGTAACCATTGAAGTTTAATTCCTCGATTGTAAAGAAATGTAACAATAAATTTATCCTTCACTCCCTTTTGTTGTAAATCCTTTAGTAATGGATACCATACATAAATTGATCCCATTGAAACGATACCTGCAAGAATAGCGATTATCCAACCTTTTATACCAGCATCATCTCCCAAGTGTTTTCTTAACTTTTCATTATTAACAAATAAATTTGTAAGAGTCATTATTACATATATAATAAGAAATATAGGTAGTATTTGAACTAATAAATTGAAAAATGAAATTAGAATGGGTAGCGATTTTTCTGGTGCATATAAAGAAACAATGCCATAAATTAATAGTACTGAAATTAAAAAGTACCACTTTTTAGGGTTATCCTTTTCCTTGTTGTTTTTTTTCATAAGTTATAAATTTTGAACTATTGAAACCGTTACAATTGCAACTATTATAGCCATAAAAAAGGCAGAAAGATTTCTAAAAAAGGCAAATCGTTTTCCTAAAAATAACGCTTCCGCAGGCAATTGAAAAAAACCGACAGTAACCCAAGCTACTAAAAATGTTGTTACAGCAATTAAACTTATTCCGCTTTTTAGTAATTCGTTACCAATAATATAGCCTGTTATAGGATTTCCCATTAAAAAGCTTCCAAGGATATCGCCAATTAGCGCATCTAAAAACAGGTTGCCATTAAATAATTTTCGGTAAAACGATTTAGGAACTACATTGGTAATAATACTTACTAAAAATAACATACTGAATACTATAGGTAACGTATTTAAGATACTTTTAAACGCAACCTTACTAGATTTTTTAAGGTTTATTATATTCATTAGTTTTGAAAAAAGTACAACTAAAGTTTTTTTTAGTTGTTTTATTGTTTGAATTTGAAGAAGTAAAGTTACAATGTTTTGTAGTAAAAACACTGAAAAATAGGCTGAAATTACAAGAGCTGGTATGTAACTTTTGTCAACAGGTATGTGCTAAACTAATGTTATTTTTGTGTTCTAATTGACTTTTTTTAATAAAGTGGAAAGTTGATTTATTCTTCAATAAGAATACTCTTAATTTAACAAATTTATTTC
>JAGPIQ010000116.1 GCA_018054895.1 Lutibacter sp.
TTGATACTGGAGGTTATACCGTAGGTTCCGATGATATTTTTGAAGAAGAAATAAGAAAACAAGTCAATTTAGCCATTGAAGAAGCTGATTATATTGTTTTTGTAGTAGATGTTGAAGAAGGAATTTCTCCAATGGATGCAGAAGTAGCAAAATTACTTAGAAAAGTGAAGAAACCCGTGTTTATGGCAGTAAACAAGGTAGATAACTCTAAACGTGATGCTGATGCTGTTGAATTTTACGCGCTAGGATTGGGTGAATATTTTACAATTTCATCTATCAACGGAAGTGGAACAGGAGAATTATTAGACGCCATTACTGCTGAAATGGATGAAACGGTTGTGGAAGTTAGCGAATTACCTCGATTTGCGGTTGTAGGTCGTCCAAATGCAGGAAAATCATCTTTTATCAATGCTTTAATTGGTGAAGAAAGAAATATTGTAACCGATATTGCTGGAACTACACGTGATACTGTAGATACAAAATACACGCGTTTTGGATTCGAATTCAACTTAGTAGATACCGCAGGAATCAGAAAAAAATCGAAAGTAAAAGAAGATTTAGAGTTTTACTCGGTAATGCGTGCTGTAAAAACTATTGAAATGTGTGATGTTGCCATTGTGGTCATTGATGCAACTCGTGGTTTTGAAGGGCAAGATGAAAACATATTTTGGTTAGCAGAAAAAAACAAAAAAGGAATTGTAATTTTAGTCAACAAATGGGATTTGGTGGAAGACAAAGAAACCAATACTATGCGTGACTTTGAGGCTCAAGTTCGTAGAGAAATTGCTCCTTTTACCGATGTGCCAATTATTTTTACAAGTGCGTTAACAAAACAACGTATTTTTAAAGCTATTGAAACTGCTGTTGAAGTGTATGAAAATCGTAAAAAACGTATTCCTACAAGCAAGTTAAATGAAACGATGTTGGATATTGTTAAATTCAGTCCACCACCGTCAAACAAAGGGAAATTTGTAAAAGTAAAATACTGTATGCAGTTGCCAACACCAACACCTCAGTTTGTATTCTTTTCCAATTTACCGCAATATGTAAAAGAACCTTACAAACGTTTTGTTGAAAACAAAATGCGTGAAATATTTGACTTTAAAGGAGTGCCTATTGTTATTTATTTCAGACAGAAATAACAGTCACTTTTTAGTAAACAAAAAAAACAGCCTTCATTTTTAAAAAGTGAAGGCTGTTTTACGTTATTGAATATGTTATTTTAAGGATTTGTAGACCATAAAGAAGCGTTTGCCATCATAGCTCTTCTTGGTAGCTTTAAACTTGCTACAATTAGCTCTGCAAAATCTTCTGGTTGTAATACTTTTTCGGCATTTCCATCGGTAATTCCTAATTCAAAAGACATGTCTGTAGCAATAGTACTTGGTGTTAAAGTATTGACTCTGATATTGTTTTTGCGCACTTCTTTCATTAAAGATTGCGATAAGCCAATAACTGCAAATTTAGACGCTGAATATGCTGAAGTTGTTGCATTTCCGCTTAAACCAGCAGTTGAAGAAATATTGATAATATCTCCTTCATTTTGCTCAATTAAATGCGGAAGCACTTCTTTTGTTACGTAGTACATTCCTAAAACATTGGTTTTAATAATGTCTTCCCATAATTTTGGATCCATTTCATTTAACGTTCCAAAAGCTGCAATACCGGCATTGTTCACTAAAATATTAACGGTGCCTAATTCTTTAATTATATTTTTGACACCAACTTTCACCTCATCATAATTAGTAACATCAAAAACTTGGTATGTTGCGTTTACACCTAAGGCTTTTAACTCTGAAACTGTTTCTTTTAATTTAGCTTCATTTCTACCTGTAATTGCTACGTCAATTCCTTCTTTTGCAAATGCAATAGCTGTAGCTTTTCCTAAACCTCTACTCCCACCTGTTACAATGGCTTTTTTACCTTTTAATTCCATATTTATTTATTTTATGTTGAAGTCATTTTTACTTCATTCTATGTTTATTATTTACAAACACAAAGTTGCAATTTTATTACTTCAATTTGTTTAAAGCTGCAATAATTTCTTTTGGTTCTGCTCTATTTCTATAATCTTCATTTAAAAAAGCATACTGAATAATTCCATTTTTATCAATAACATAGGTTGCTGCCAACGGTAATTCATTACTATCATCTCCATTATTTTCGTGCAATCCAAAACCTGCTTCGTACATAGTTGCCACAGGCGCTGTTAGTTGATATACTACTCCATATTCTTTTCCTACTTTATTACCAACATCACTTAAAACGGTAAATTCTAACTTATGTTTTTCTGAAGTTGTTAAAGATTTATCGGGCACTTCGGGTGTTAACGCGATTAAGGTTGCTCCTGCTTTTTTAAATTCTGGTAATTTTTCTTGTAAATGATGCAATGTAATATTACAATACGGACACCAACCTCCTCTATACCAAGTTAAAATTACGGGGCCGTTCTTTAATTCATCATACAAAGTAACTGGCTTATTTGTTGCGTTGTTTAAGGTGAAGTTTGGTGCTTTTTGCCCCACATTTAAAGCATTTTCTAAAATCCCAGAAGTTTTTACTGCTTCAATACCTTCTGCATATACTTGCTTTTTTTCTGCATCAAATTTCGCAGCGGCTTCTTTGCGTCTTACATCTAGTAAAGCGTCTAATTCTCCTTGTTTATTGGTTGCTTCCATTGTAGTTTCCTCGTTTGAATTTTCTTGTCTTTTCTCTTTGGTATCACAACCAATTGTTATTGCAATAGTTGCAATTAAGATAGATACGTTTCTTTTTAACATTTTTTAATTATTTTAGTTTTATAGATAATTGTGTAATCGTATTTATAATTATTGTTGGTTCTATTCCCCAAGGATCAAAAATTGAATCTGGAGAACGTTGTACCCAAGCAGATTTCATTCCGTAAGATGTCGCGCCAATTACATCAAAAGGATTGCTAGAAATTAACCAAGATTCGGACTTTGTTGCGTTTATTTTTTTAATAAAGTGCTCATATACTTTTGGACTCGGTTTAAAAACCTGAACATCCTCTACACTAACAACATCCTCAAATAAATCCATTATTCCTGCATTTACTAATAAATTTGAAACAGTTTCAGCGCTTCCGTTTGAAAACGCATAGAGTTTATGCCCCTCTTTTTTTAATTGTTGAAGTCCCTCACGAACATCAGAAAAAGCAGGTAACACTTGGTATTCATTCAATAGCATTATTTTTTGTTCATCCGATAAATGAACGCTAAAGGACTTACAACTAAACTCCAAAGCATCTTTTGTACACACAGAAAAATCCACATAACTATTCATTAAACCTCTTCTAAAAGAATATTCTAATTGTTTATTTCTCCAAGTATCCATTACTTGTGCTGCTTTTTCGCCAATCATTTTTTCTAAAGAAGTATATATTCCCGAAGTATTGATTAACGTTCCGTAAACATCAAATGCTAAAGTGTATTTCATAGTGTTACTTTTTTGATTTAAATTTAAGCATTCAAAACTTCTTTCTTCCAAGCAAAATTTTCAAATGCCTTATCTGCTGATGTTTTTGCCAAATGATTTGTATAGTTACTAATTACTTTTTGTGAAATACCTAAAACAATATCTAATAATTGACGGTTTCCATACCCAACAGCGAAAAATTTCTCTTTTTGTTCTTCTGAAAGATGACCACGCTCTCTAACAATTTCCAACGTTGTTTCGTGTAATACTTGTAATTTTTCCGTTGGTAAAGCTGTACTATTTCTTAACGTTTCTGTAATTGCTGGATCTACATTCATCATATTTGCAATTGCTGTATGCGCTGGCACACAATAATTACATTCGTGTTCTACATTTATAGTTTGCCATACTACGGTTAACTCATCTTTATCAAATGAAGATTGAGTAAATAATTTATGCAGAGTTTGGTATGCTTCAAATAGTTGAGGAGATTCTGCTAAAACTGCGTGTAAGTTTGGTATAAAACCGTTTGCTTTTGCTGAAGCTTCTAACATTGCTTTACTTTTTGCTGGTACTGTTTCTAAATTGTGAATTGTAAATGATTTCATTCTTTATATTTTTTATTGTTATTGTTTTGAAAATTCTATATGAAAATTTCTTCTAAACTTGCTTCTGCTTGTTTAAAATGAAGATGTTTATTGTTGAAAATAGTACAACCCCTAAAGCTATATACACCAATAACCATTTTGGTTGTACTCTTAATGAAAACTCCGCTATAAGTGCTCCTATCATAGTAAGTAAACCTAAAAGATTACTTAAGGTTCCCCATTTTGTAAACGGAATTTTAAAACTTGCCTTGTTTTTGAAGATACTATAAATGGCTGTAGATAGATACCCTAAAACTACCGCCGAAATCAATATTCCTGTAGATACTCTGAAAAAAGTTGGATCGATACCTAATGGTTTTGCCATTTCTATAAAAGCATTAATTGATATTTCCCATCCTGCTAATTTTGAAATGGCAAATCGAGATAGGATCGCTCCCATTAACAAGTTTGCAATAAATACTATTTTGTTCATTTTTTTATTGTTTATTAAATAGCTAAGCATTCGCTTAGTTTAAGATTAAAAAAAAGGGTTTATATATTTTTAAATGTCATTTCTATGTAATCTTTTATTTCTTCTTCCGTATTTACACGTGTTGCTGCTGCCAAACCATGTTTTGCCAACACTAAATAATTGGCTTGTTTCAATATTGTTTCTTCATTTTTAGAGGTATCCATTCTTAATTTTTCAATAAATATTTCTTTCAAATTATTCATAAAACTGGTTATTTGCTCTTTAATAACCTCATCTTCACTCTCCGCAAATTCATTATAGGTGTTAGTTACAAAACAACCTTTTTGAGTTCCTCTAAATTCTGAGGCTTTAATAGAACTATAAAAGAAATCCTTAATATCCTCCAATCCATTATTTGAATTTTTTAAGGTTTCAAATAGTTCTTTTGTATTGGTTTTATAACTTTTTAAGCTTTCTAAAAACACGCCGTGTTTACTTCCAAAACTCGCATAAATAGAAAATTGGTTAATTCCCATTTCCTTTTCTAACATACGAACAGAAGTACTTTCATAGCCATTGCGCCAAAACAAACGCATTGCTTTTTCAATAACTTCTTCTTCAATATATTCCTTTTGACGTGCCATTATTTAATTACTTACACTGCAAAACTAAGCAATCGTTTAGAAATAAAAAAACAAACAACTTAATTTCTTATATTTCAGCAATAAAACTCAGTAAAACAAGGAGTTAATTTTAGATGCTATTTTAAATTACCCACCAATTCTTTTTATAAAATCGTCTTTATAATTATTTCCAATCGGAATTCTTACTGCATCTATTAAAATTCTGTTGCGTTGTACAGAATGAATGTATTTTAACGAAACTACATACGACCTATGTACTCTTACAAATAGGTTTGCAGGTAATTTTTCTTCAATTTTTTTGAAACTACTTAAAGTTAAAATCGGCTTATGTGAGTTTGAATAAATTTTAATATAATCTTTCAACCCTTCAATATATTTTATATCGTCGAAGTTTATTTTAATATTTTCATAATCCGCTTTTACAAACATAAAATTACACGTTTCGGCAGGAATTGCAGCTTGTAGTGTTTTATTTCCATCTTCTTTCTTCATTAAAAAGACTTCTTGCGCTCTGTTTACAGCAGTTAAAAACCGGTGTAATGGAATAGGTTTTACCAAATAATCGACCGCATTTAGGTTAAAACCTTCAATGGCATAATGCGAATATGCTGTTGTGAAAATAAATAAAGGTTTTACATCTAACGATTTTATAAATTCAATTCCAGAAAAATCTGGCATTTCAATATCGGTAAAAATTAAATCGATTGTATTATTTTTTATGATTGAAATAGCTTCAATACCATTTGAACAACTTGCTACTAAATTTAAAAAAGGCACTTTCGAAACAAAATCTTCTAATAATTCAACCGCTAAAGGTTCGTCATCAATAATTATACAATTCATTATTTCTTCAAATTTAGTACTAGTTCAACACTATATAATTTTTCTGCCTCTTCAATTTTTAACGAATGTGAGTCCGGATACAATAAATTCAATCTGCTTTTAATATTTTGTAACCCAATTCCGGAACTTGCTTTATTTTTTTCATTTTTAGAAACATAGTTATTGCTATTTAAAATTAGCTGTTGACCATCAATACAAATTTCAATATTAATGCTTGTTTTACCCGTATAATCTGTTCCGTATTTAAAGGCATTTTCAATAAAGGAAATCAACAACAATGGTTCAATATAATGTTCTAAACTACCACGAACATTAAAACGAACGCCTGCAGAGTCCTTCAATCGCAAGTTTTGAAGAGAAATATAGTTTTTTATATATTCAATTTCCTTCGCTAAAGGCACATATTGTTTATCGGTTTCATACAACATATAGCGCATTAATTCCGATAATGTGATAATGGCATCTGTAGTAAAATCGGACTTTTTATTAGCTAAAGAATAAATACTATTTAATGAATTAAATAAAAAATGAGGATTCAATTGTGTTTTTAAAAATGATAATTCCGTATTTATTTTTTGAGTTTCTACCAATGCTTTTGTTTTCTCATTTTTATACCATTCTGAAACCAATTTAATACTTGCTCCTACCGTAAATAATAGTATTCCAAATATAATTTGAACACCCATAAAAATATTTCTATTAGGTCTTAACAATGGATTACCTTCAGGATAACCATTAAATGCAGCTCTTTTCATCATCATTCTACGAACAATTTCTTCTGAAGGAATTAACTGATTATTCAAAAAACTCAACAAGAAAATAAATGCAATGGAAACCACTACATAAAGAAGTATTTTATTATTTAAAAGTAAACGTGGTACTAACAAACTGAAATTTAAATAGAATATTAAAATTTCTAAACCTGTCCGAACGTAATATTGATAATCCTGCGGAAATACCTGAAACCTATTATATGAAGCTAATAAGCTTATTAAAATAATAAGCATCCAGCATAAAATGTGGATGACAATTGGGTTTATATCTTTAAAATAAATTTTCAATGGTATTATTTAAGTGGCAAAATTAGTTTTAAATAGTTGTATTGGTTGTTTTCAAAATTGTAATACCGTGTTAAAGTTTGGAGGTGTTTTTGGTGAAAAAATGAAGGGTTGTACCTTTTTAACGACACAACCCTTTATAAACTCAAACCACTATTTAATCATCTTCATTAGATTCCTCTAAAGGTCTGTATTCCCAGTTATCATCAAAGTAATAACTTCCACTTCTACCCATTAATACAAATGCTTTATCCGAAAAACTAAATGAAACTGCATCTTGTCGTGCACTTCCTTCAAAACTTGGTTGCTCATCCCAAGTATCATACGTAGGGTCATATACCCACACGTTTGTAGAAACTCCTGAAGCTTCACCAGTTGCAATATATCCTAAACCATTTAAAGTAAAAGCTGTTCCGCTTGATAAATACACGCTATAATCTGAATCGTCATCATCTAAATCCGTTAAACGTGTCCAAACAGTCCCATCAAATGAATAAAAATCGTTTTGATATGCTCCGTTTCTTAAACCTGTTCCTAAATATATTTTATTGTCTATTTCAAAAACAAGTGCATCTTTTCTTTTATCACCACCAAAACCAACTGATTGTGTCCAAGTATCTGTAGCGTCATCATATTCATAAAAATCTTTCAACTCGCTTCCATCATATCCAGTTCCAATATATCCTTTATTTTTAACAGAAAAACCAACGGCTCCATACCTTTCAGTACCAATAAAATTGGCTTTTTGCGTCCAAGTATCTGATGCAGGATCATAACACCAAAAATCGTTTAATTTATTATTTCCGTCGTAACCAGTTCCAATATATCCTTTACCATTTAATTCGAAACCAACAGCTCCACTTCTTGCAACACCAGGAAAATCGGCTAATTTCACCCAATAATCTCCATCTTTTTTATATGCCCAAAGGTCATTTAAATAGTCATCTCCATCATAACCTGTTACTAAATATCCTGTATCACCAATTACAAATGAAACTGAATTCCCTCTAGCATCTCCATCAAAGGAAGAACTTTCTACCCAGTTACCATCTTCTGTATCATCATCTGATGAACAAGAAAAGCTTATTACAGCAATTAAAATTGTGAAATATTTTAAATACATTTTTTTCGAAATCATAATTTTATTTTTTAACTTTTATTATTTAACACATTGAATTTTAAACTTACGCCAGCACTAAAATTATTTTTAGTTTTGAACTCATATACACTATTCTCATTTTTATCTAATAACTCATACTCTGATTTTAATTGATATCCAGCATCAAATTCAATTTTCCAATTTTCATCTACACTATGGCTAAACTTTATTCCTGAAACTATAGATTGAAATTGTGCCTTTTTTACTTCATCATCTACATTTACAAAAACACTATTTCCAATAGTTGCATAAAAACCTGTTGGTTTTGCATACATACTAAACTGGTTTGTTTCGTTCACTTTATAAGAAACTTCTGTTATTGGAAAACCAACACTGTACGTTACCTTTTCATTGATAGCTCCTTCAACAGCAATTACAGGAATTGGAGTTTCAAATCCAAAAGATGAATTACGAACAACTCCTAATTTCAGCTTATTTTTAGCAAACATTTTAGAGAAAACTACGCTTCCTTCTAAACTAACATCATCTAATGAAATTGATGATTCAAAGTTAGATGCTATTGTTGGTGACGCAGTAATAGCATAATTCCAACCATTTAAAA
>JAGPIQ010000239.1 GCA_018054895.1 Lutibacter sp.
GAGATTCGGATAAAGATAAAAAGTGTACCCATTCTTCAATTGGCATAGTAGTTTCATTGTGAAAACTAGCAACTTTAGCTGCTGCTAAGTTAGCAGGCATGCTATGTCGAACACCCAGATAATAGGTTGGTACACCTAATAATGAGGCTTCGCGTGCCATGCTATCTCCCGATGAAATTAGTCCTGCACTATAATAAATTAAAGAGTGAATATCTTCTACGGGTTCTTGTAACAAATGCCATTCTTTAGGATATAAATTACGCTTTGATTTGTCTTCTAAGGAGAATAACACCTGTTTATCTTTTGGTATTAAATCAACTATATTTAAAATTGCACCTGATGCTTGTGCTGCGTAATTAACAGTACCAACAGATACTTCTCTTAAAAATATATATTGCTTAGATGTAACTCCGAAAATTTGCAATATTTGTTTATTAGGTATAAAATACTTAGGAGCTAAATAAGCCCACTCTTTGAGTACTGGTAATATAATTGCTTTTGAATCTAACGATGTTCCTATTGGTTTTTCGTAGATACAATAACTAGACTGTGTACTGTATTTTAATTTAGGTTTAAAGTCAAAGGTTTGTGGATCATCATCAAAAGTATAGCACCTAATGCCCTTGTAATAACCAACCATTGCAGGTATATATCCATTTGAAAACACTAAATCAATGTGTTTAGCACGTGCCCATAAAAACATTTTTACAAGACGTAATAAATTGGCTTCTATGATTGCTGAAAACTTGTTCATTTTATGTGTTCCTACAATGCTTATTTCCACATTAGTGAATTTTTTCAATTCATATTGTACAATAGAAGCCAAACGACCACGATTTAATACGGTTACATAAACATAATGACCCTCCCCTATAAGTTTTATAATAAGTTTTTTATAAAAATTATATTGTGGTGTATGTCCTAAATCTATCCAAATATTCATATTAATTAGTTTACCAGCATAATCCGCTGTAATTATCATATTGTTCCAATTCTTCAATACGGACTAAATCAATTACCTCTTGACCGGGTTTAATTGACATCGTTTTAAACATTTTATCTTTATTAGAAATAACCAACACATCTGCCCAAGTACCTAAGTCCGATAAATCATCTAATAACATATTATCTAAATGTGGTAATTTTTCAGTTATTACACTTTTATTTTTACCTATCAAACGTGATAGTGAAACATTTCGATCAAAAATCCGAATTTCGTATCCTTTTCCGTATAATGCCTCAATAACATTAACAATTGGACTATTGCGCATATCATCAGTACCAGCTTTAAAACTAAGGCCTAAAATTCCAATTTTTCTTTTACCTGTTTTTTCTATAAGATTAATAACTGACTGAATATGCTTATTATTGCTATCTTCAATAACGTTTAATACAGGTGTTTCTACGTATAAATCGTGAGCTAAGGTTTTTAAACCTTTTAAATCTTTTGGTAAACAACTTCCACCATATGCAAAACCAGGTTTGAAATAATAGGGCGAAATATTTAATTGAGTATCCATACAGAAAATACGCATTACTTCGTGAGAATCAATATTTAATTGTTTACAAATAGTCCCAACTTCATTAGCAAACACTACTTTTAAAGCATGATAAGAATTATTCACATATTTTATCATCTCAGCAACTTCAATTGACACAATTTCTATAGGAGCTCCAGTATTAGCATACAATGCCTGCATCGTTTCAATCGCTCTAGGGCAAGTGCTTCCTAAAACTGTTAATGGTGGTTTAAAATAATCGCTTACAGCAGTTCCTTCTCTTAAAAATTCGGGATTGGAAACTACGGCAAAATCTATATTACATTTTTTTTCAGAGACTTGTTCTATCAGATTACTTACTTTTTCATTTGTGCCAGGAAAAACAGTGGAACGAATAACAACAATATGAAAATTTGATTTTTCTTTTATAGCTTCGCCGATTTCTCGTGCTGTTTGATAAATATACTCTAAATTTAAATGCCCATTATCAGAGGATGGTGTTCCTACACAAATAAACGAAATATCTGTATTAAGTACAGCCTCTTTATAATCTTTTGTAGCACGGATGCGTTTGTTCTGAAAACCATCAGCTATCAATGCATCGATATCATTTTCTACGATAGTAGCCTTGCCATTGTTTATACGATTAACCTTTTCGTCAGATACGTCCACACCTACCATGACGTTTCCTTGTTTGGCTAAACACCCCATTCCAACACAGCCTACATAACCTAATCCAAAAATCGAAATGTTCTTATTCATATTATTTATGTTTTAATAATTTTACACCAAATTTACCAATAGCATATAAAAGGGGATTACATATAAAAGAATAACGTCCATGTTCAACTAAATCTCCTCCAAATTTAGCTTTAAATTCACGTACACCATACCCTGCATCAGGTTTACCTGCTCCCATCATGTCAAAACGTAAGATATTATGAGTAGCTGCATATTCAATAGCTCCCCAAGTTGCTAAGGTAGATGGATATACATTTTTTATTTCTCTATCTAACCCACAAACGAACCATTCGTATAAAACCCGGTTTGGTAACTCCACGCACACACTACCACCCAGAACACGACCTTGATATTTGACCACAAAAATACGTCCTTCTGGCCATTGATAGAGTTGTTGAAAAAACTCGTATGGAAACAGAGGTGTTTTAACTTTGGTTTTATATAAATCGCGTAATAAATCGTAATAAG
>JAGPIQ010000020.1 GCA_018054895.1 Lutibacter sp.
TTGAATATACTCCAATTCCATTTGTTGCAAATCAAACAGTGGATGGTAAAAGATTACCAATTTACCACACAAACGTTATGATGTGCTTAGCTGAAACTTTTGCAGTTATTTGTTTAGACAGTATTGATGCGAAAGATGATAAGAAAAACGTACTGAAACATTTAAAAGAGGATAAGAAAGAAGTTATTCTTATTTCCGAAGAACAAGTTGTGCATTTTGCAGGAAATATGTTACAAGTTTTAGGTGAAAATGATGAACGCTTTTTGGTAATGTCCCAATCTGCAAAGGATTGCTTAACAAAGCAACAAGTTAATAGTATTGAAAAGCATTGTAAAATTATTTCAAGTTCATTAACTACTATTGAAACCTGTGGAGGAGGAAGTGCGAGATGTATGATGGCGGAAGTTTTTTTACCAAAAAATGGTTAAAATAAATTGTTAAAATGTAATTTTAAGCATGTTATCAAAAAAGACAAAGTACGGACTAAAAGCGCTGAGCTATTTAGCCAAGAAAAAACAATTTGAGCCAGTTTTAATTTCTGAAATTTCAGAGGCTGAAAATATTTCTAAAAAATTTTTAGAAAGTATTCTATTGATTTTAAAAAAGGATGGTATTCTTTCTTCGAAAAAAGGAAAAGGAGGCGGCTATTTTTTGGTAAGTCACCCCAAAGATATTAAACTTTCTACAATTATTCGATTGCTTGAAGGACCGATAGCAATGTTACCGTGCGCAAGTTTAAATTATTATGAAAAATGTGATGACTGTACAAGCGAAGAAATTTGTAATTTAAACAGGTTAATGGTTGAAGTTAGAGATAACACACTTAAAATATTAGAAAATAAAACGCTAGAAGATTTTAGTGCTACCTAATTTGTGCTAGTTTAAAAGTAAAAAGCCGTTTCAAAATTTTGAAACGGCTTTTTTAATATTAAGCTTTTTCCATTGTAGGAATTGAAATAGCATTTAACTCAACTTTTAAATTATTTAATTCAAGTAAGAGTTTTTCTTTATTCTCATTAAATGTTAAAAATAAATTTTCATAATATTCAATACCATTATTTAAATTGCTTTTAAAAGCATTCAAATATTTTTCTTGTTTTAAATTATATGCACCTTTAAATTCTTCAACACGTTCATTAAAATAATCAACGTACATTGTAAGTTCTTTAATAAACATATGTGGACGATGGCTCACTGTAAGAATATTGTTTTTTCCATAAATATGACCAACCATATCTTTTAAAGAGGTCGTGTGTTCTGTAAAATAAGCCATATTTGGTCCAGGACAAATTACAACGCCTTGGTCTTCACCTTTCTTTTCAATACCATAATTTAAAAATGCAGTATTCGCTAAACCTTCACATAAACATGCTTTATCATGAACTTGTTTGATGCTTTTAGCATATTCTTCATCTGACAAGTTTTGAGATTTTAACTGCTCAATTTTTAGTTCATGATATTTTTTAGAAGCAGTACAAATTGCTACATCTGTAAATTCAGTATTAGAAACTAAAAACTTTTTAGGGCAAGAACTTCCAGATTTCTCCGCATCAATTCTTGCTTGTTTGATAAATTCATTAGAACTTCCTCTTAAACTGTTAAAAGGAACACCTAAAGGAGAAATATTACTTAAATATAAATCTTCCTCTTTTGCACCCGCTAAGGTTTTTCTTGTTTCAATATCAACAGTAGTTGCCTCTGGAACTAATAAAAATGGCGTTCCCCAACCTACAGTATCAATATTGTAATGTTTCATTAAATAGTTGTGTTCTTCGGCGGTACCAACTCCACCCTGTACTGTAATGTCTAAAGTTAAAGGTTCTGATGGTACTGTTTTCCCTTTAGATGCTAATGCTGCAATTAAAATGGCATGAACTTCAGCAATCAACGCTTCTTTATCAGCTTTAAATTCTTCTAAAATTGGGCCCATTAAATAACCGTCAGAGGCAAATGCGTGTCCACCACAGTTTAAACCAGATTCAATTCTGTATTCAGAAACCCACAATCCTTTTTTTGCTAAAAATTTCCCTTGAATAATAGCAGATCTATAATCGCTTACTTTCAAAATAATTTTTTTCTTTAACTTATTTTCCGCATTTGGAAAAAAGTCTTCAAAGTTTTCAAAATAAGCATATAATCTAGGGTTCATTCCCGCAGATAAAATTACGGAAGATTCTAAATTACTATTTGCAAATCCTCTTAAAGCAGCGTGTGCGTCGTTGAATTCAGAAGGAAGCTGTTCATTTTTACTATAATTGGCTTTATCCAATTTTGTCATAATATTGACATCAATGTTTCCAGGAACTAAATTTTCTTGGATCCATTTAGACACATCTTCTTTTACTGTATTTTGTTGAATTGATTGAACAAAATTTTGTTTCAATTCAGAAAAATCAGGAAGCATGTCCATGTATTTTTCAAACTCACTAGATTTTTCCTCAAAGTTTTTTTTAAGGTTTTCAAAAGTGGTTTTTACTATAGTGTCCACAGTATTTAAGTATGAAGTAATTCGTTTAGCACGATAATCTTCAACTTTAGTAGAAATTGCTTTAAAAGGAAGTTCGAATTTTTTTGAATAATATTCATTCATTTTTTCAATAAGAACATCATCTACAATAGAAATTACAGATGAAATACCAAATTTAGCAACTTTAATTGGACTATCTACAGTGTATGCTAACCCCATAACCGGCACATGAAATGAATGAGGATTCTTTTTGTTTTGCATAATTGTATATAAATTAAATTGTTAACTCGTTAAAATTTGCGTAAAAGTACTTAACACGACTTCAATAAAACTGATAATTATCATTTTTTTATTACTTTAAGCCGTATTAATACGTTATTTAGCACCTCTTTAACTAAAAAAAAGGCACTTCAAAAGTACTTGAATTGCCTTAAACAACATAATTTTATAGTAATAAATTAACTTCCAGAAATATTTCCTCCTGAAGAACTTTCTTTTGTTACTTGTTTTGGAGTGCCTTTATAGTGAATATTTCCGCCACTACTGGCCTTTGCGGTTATAGTATTTGAAGTGAAAATTGAAATGTTTGCACCACTACTAACACTAACTGAGGCATTTGAACTTTTTAATTTATCCGCATCAATAGTGCTTCCGCTGCTAGAATCTCCTTCAAAAGTAGTAGTTTGCCCTTGAAGTGTGATTTTTGATCCACTTGATGAAGCTGTTTTTATATTTTCAGAATTCACCGTCATTTTAATAGAGCTACCACTACTTGAGTCCAATTCCAATGAATTTATGCTAAAAGGCGTTTCTGATACGACACTTGCACCACTTGAACAATTTATTTTAGAGATCGAAGCCGTTGTTAAGTAGACATTTTTAGCTGTTGCTCTTTGAATATTTTCTTTGAAATACAGTTTTAAAACGCCATTGTCAACTTCTGAAATTAACAATTCAATTAAATTTTCATCAGCTTCTACTTTTAAATCAACATCATTTCCTTGTGAAAGGTATAAATTAATGCCTTGTTGCACTTTTATTTCCGTAAAAGCAGTAGTAATTGTTCTGTTTTCAGAAGCAATGTTTCCATTTCCTTGTTTCCCTGAGGAACATGCTATTAAACTTGCTAAAAAAAGTGTTAATGCTATTAATTTTGCAATTACATTCATAAGTTTGATTTTTTAATGATTATAAATTTACAATTAAAAATGGTTTCATTCAAAAATTTGAAGATGAACTGTTTATTTCTATAGTTGAATTGTTATTTTATAGAAACTCCAGATTTATCAATTTTAATTTCAGCATCGTCATTTTCTCCATCATTAATGTTTATTTTCAACCCATTTTCATCAATTTTCATATTAAAATTTCCATCTTCTTTTTTGAAATCATCGCCAAAAATAGCGTTATCACAATCCAAACAGTTGAGTCCTTTTGAAGTCATAGTGTAATAATTACGAGTCATATTTCTGTCATAGATATCTTGAACATTGTCAACATCATTCAAAAATGTTTTGGTAGATTCATCTAAATAAATAGTGTAATTTAAAGGCAAATAGATAGTAATGTCTATAGCTAAATCTTTAAATTTATTTTTAATATCCGCTAAAAAGTAGCCGTTGAGAGCGAGTTTATTGTCGGTTAGGTTAAATTGATATTCAATAGCTTCGGCACTTTTATTGGCTGAAAGTCGTGAATCTCCTTCTGATGATTTTCTAATTTTGATAAAGGGACTTTCATTATCTGTCGATTTTATATCTACATTTATATTTGTTGAATATAGTTTTTTAACATTGTTATCGTACACACTTTCAAAATGATAAGATTTCCATAAGCCTTTTTTATTTGATAAATTATCAGCACCCATCATTTTAATTTGAAGCGTATCAATTGCTGAAATTGCTAGGTTTTCGGTTTGGTTATAAATTCCATCATGTGCTTTTTGAGAAGCAAAATTCAATCCAGCAAAACCGAGTCCTAAAATGGAGATGATCCAAAGTCCTAAAAGTGTTAATTTTGTTGTTGCACTGAAAGATTTGGTGTTGCTTGATACAATTTTTAAGCCAACCATAAACAGGATAGCAATTGGAATTGCGATACTAAAAAAGGTGAAAACAACTAATAACCAGGTTGGAAATACGGAATTAAAATAAAATGGAAAATCCTGAATATGTGTGTCATCAAAACCAATTATTTCAAAACTACCCCACGAAAAAGCGAAAAATAGGAGCGTAATAAATAAAATTGAAGCTAATAAAATAAGGAATCCACCAATAAATTTACCGAATATTTTTAAAATTGCTGTAGCTAATTTTACCAGCGTGTCAACCAGTTCATGAATTCCTGAACGGGCATTATTTTCTACATTTTTTTTAAATTCGGGATTATTAAATTTTTCAGAAACTTGTGAAGCGCCTTCTTTAACACGTGAAGAAACTTCACTAAATTCTTCTCTTATTTTTTTTTCAATATTACTTATATTCACAGGTTCGCCTTTCATTTGTAATTTTTCAGCAGTACTAGTTGCCGTAGGAACTAAAATCCATAAAATAATATACAGTAAAATACCAGTTCCAAAGAAAGAAACTAAAACAAGCCATAAAATACGCACCCATAAAGCATCAATTCCAATAAAGTGCCCTAAACCAGCGCAAACTCCTCCCAAAAATTTATCATCGTTATCTCTAAATAATTTTTTTGATGCTGAATTAGAAGCTGTTTTATTCGTTTTTGAGTTCGTTTCCTCTTCAAACATTTCTTCGTCCACTAAGTAATCTTCTGGACGCCCCATAATTTTAGTGATTTCTTCAATATTATCTTCATTAATAACTTGCCTTTCGTTTTTTATTTTTTCAGAAAGTATTTCGCTAATTCTAAGTTCAATATCATTTAAAATTTCGTCTTGTCCTTGAGGATCATCATTTAATGATTTTCTAATAGCATCTAAATAATTTTTCAGCTTTTGATAAGCCGTTTCATCAATATGAAAAAAGATGCCACCTAAATTTATAGTTATAGTTTTATTCATTGTTGGTTGGTTTAGTGGTTGTTACAAGGTTCACAGCATCAACAAGTTCGGTCCAAGTTGAGTTTAATTCAGTTAAAAATAATTTTCCAGTTTCGGTTAAGCCATAATATTTTCTTGGCGGTCCGGAGGTTGATTCTTCCCATCGGTAGCTTAATAAACCTGAATTTTTAAGTCTAGTTAACAAAGGATATATTGTTCCTTCAACAACCAAAAGTTTTGCGTCTTTTAGTTTTTCAAGAATTTCTAAAGTATAAGCATCTCCATGTTGTAAAACGGATAAAATGCAGTACTCTAAAACTCCTTTTCGCATTTGAGCTTTTGTATTTTCTATATTCATAAAAAAACTATTTTTTAAATTTTTATTTTACAAATTCAATTGTAAACGGATATTGGTAAAATTCACCATTGGTTGCTTTTAAACTTGCATTAATAATAAGTACTATTTTTAAAATTAACGCAGGAATAATTGCAAGTAAAATTGCAACAAGTCCCAATCCTAACGTAAAAATTGTAATTGGAATAAGTAGGACGGCAAGTAAAATACAATAAAACAAAATGCTTAATTGAAAATTAACAGCGGCTTTACCGTGAGCATCTATATATGAACTGTCATTTTTTTTGGCAGACCATAAAAGTAAGGGAGCAATAATGTTTCCAAATGGAAATACCCATCCAGCGAATCCGCTTAAATGTGTAAGTGTGCTGTAATTTTTATCGGTTTGAGTTATCATAATTATATTTTTTGCTATTCTACTATGCAAATATATGTATAAAAGACAGTAATATGTAAAACATAGTACTAAATTTTTTAAATATTGGAGAAAAATTATATAATTGGTTTTATAATTAAGGCTGAAACCACTGTTTATTCAAGGTTAAATGATTCGTTTTTTATAATTAAATTATTTTTTAGAGTATTATTCTGTCCTTTTTAGTATTTTAACTTCAAATATTTATTATGAAGGTTACAGCTACACAATTAAATCGCTTTTTAGTATTCAAATTACCTGCTGCATTTATATCAGGTGTTCGCATTAGAAAATTAACAGAAACGGAATCAATTGTAACCGTTAGGCACCGCTGGATCAATCAAAACCCTTTTAAGTCGCTATATTTTGCCGTTCAATCTATGGCAGCAGAATTATCTACAGCAGCGTTTTTAATTAAAAAAATAGCGGATAGTGGAGAAAAAATCTCTATGCTGGTTACGTATCACAAAGGAAGTTTTACCAAAAAAGCGACAGGTTTAATAACTTTTAGTTGTACAGATGTAGCTTTGCTTGATGAAACCATTAAACGTGCCATTGAAACAAAAGAAGGTCAAACTATTTTAATGAAATCCGTTGGGAGAAATGAAGATTTAGAACAAGTATCTGAATATGAATTTGAATGGAGTATTAAAGTGAGGGCTAAAAGTTGAAGTTTAAAGTTGAAAGTCCGAAGTCGGGAGACCGAAGTTTGAAGTTAAAACAAATAATTTACAGAAAGTTTAATTTAAAAATTAAGAAATAAATGAAAAATGCACACGAAATAGATTATCATATTCATGGAGAAGAAATGCAATATGTTGAAATTGAATTAGATCCGCAGGAGGGCGTTGTTGCTGAAGCAGGAAGTTTTATGATGATGAGTGATGGTATTAAAATGGATACCATTTTTGGAGATGGTTCTAACCAAGATCAAGATATTTTAGGAAAACTGTTTTCTGCTGGAAAACGATTGTTGACTGGTGAGAGTTTATTTATGACGGTTTTTTCAAATATTGGGATTGGAAAAAAACACGTTTCTTTTGCAGCTCCATATCCAGGGAAAATTATTCCTATTGATTTAAGTGATTTGCAAGGAAAATTTATTTGCCAGAAAGATGCTTTTTTATGTGCTGCAAAAGGAGTGTCTGTCGGAATTGAATTTTCAAAAAAATTAGGGAGAGGATTGTTTGGCGGAGAAGGTTTTATAATGCAAAAATTAGAAGGTGATGGAATGGCATTTATTCACGCTGGTGGAAATATGAGTAAAAAAGTATTACAAGCAGGTGAAGTTTTAAAAGTTGATACAGGTTGTATTGTTGGTTTCACAAAAGATGTTGACTACGATATTGAATTTGTAGGAGGAATAAAAAATACAGTTTTTGGAGGTGAAGGGTTGTTTTTTGCCACTTTAAAAGGACCAGGATCCGTTTATGTGCAATCTTTACCTTTTAGTAGGTTGGCAGGAAGAGTGTTATCTTTAGCGCCACAAAATGGTGGAAGTAAAGGAGAAGGAAGTGTGCTTGGAGGATTAGGGCGAATTTTAGATGGTGACAATAGATAAGTTGGAAGTCAGAAAACTAAAGTTTAAAGTCAAAAGTTTGAAATTCTGAATATGAAGTATTTTAAAAATTATTCTAAACATTCAAGTTCCTTATGATTTTTGGATAATTTACGAAGTAAAATTCCATAAATAATTCTATAGTATAACCATAAAAGACCAAGAAAAACAACAAGTGTAACAATTTGAACAATTAGCATAATTTGTAAAAATCGTTCGTTATCAATATGGTGGTTTCCTATATTGTATAAATTAATTAAGGTTTCTGGATTTGAAAACATAATTAAGTTTACAATAATTGAGAAAAGTACATAAGAAATTATATTGTAATATACGTAATAATTGACAGTTTTACGGGTTTTTATTATTTTCTGCATTAATCCGCTCGTACTATCTATTACTGAAATTGCTTTGTAATTTTTATAGAAAAAATAGATAAAAACAAAAACGACAACATAATGAATAAACTGAACTATAGATAAAAATGTTTTTAAGTGATATACTTTGTAAATTTCAAGGTATTTTTCTGGAATTAATAGGTTTAAACCTGTCCAGAAAAATAATTCAGCAATAGAAATTATCAAAATCCATTTTACAATAGAGGATGATTTTTGATGAATCATGGTATGTATTTGAGCAAAGGATACTTTGGGTAAATTAGCATCTTGTTGTTTCCAATCTCTTTTTAATAAATCTAACTCGTCCATTTCTTAGGGATTTAAAATTGTTCTTAAACGACCTTTAATTCTGTTCATTTTCACTCTAGCATTTACTTCTGAAATTCCTAATGTCTCCGAAATTTCAGCATAGTTTTTATCTTCTAGGTATAAAAATATAAGTCCTTTGTCAATATCTGAAAGCTGATGAATAGCCTTATACATCAACGTTAGCTGTTCTTCTTCAGTAGCATCATAGCTAGTGGCTGCAATTTTATGTAAAACAGTATCAAAATCTTGAGTCGTTACGGTTCTTTTTGATTTTCTGTACAGTGTAATGGCTGTATTTAAACCTATTCTGTACATCCAAGTACTTAATTTGGAATCGCCTCTAAATTTTGGATATGCTTTCCATAATTGAATGGTAATTTCTTGGAATAAATCATTATGCGAATCTTGATCTGACGTATAAATACGACATACCTTATGTATGATGTTCTGGTTTTCCTGGAACTCAGTTATAAATTTATGTTCAAGTTCTTTGTTCAAGTTGGTTGAGTTTCATAGTATATGTCAGAGTAACTACAATTTTGTTACAAATTACATATAAAAAAAGCAACTAAAATTAGTTGCTTTTATTTTTATTTGGTGGTATCCTTTATTCGGAGAATATATTTTTCCAATTCCTTTCCGTATTTTGAGGTTTTTACCTTTTCAGAAAGCGAATTATTAACAGTGTCTAATAATTGAAAATTCGCATTGTACAATTCAGATAAAGCTAAAAATGGAGCTATTTCAGAATCTGCATTGGTTACAGCAAAATTTGTTGTGTAATAGTATTTACGTTTTATTAAGTTTTTTTCTTCTTTTAAAAGTTTAGAAAGCAATGCTGTGTCATTTGCTTTTTGAGCATCAAATTTTTCCTTGAATAGTTCTAATTGACGATTGTTAAATTGAGAAATCATTTTACGATGCTCCATCATTTTATCGTGAATTTTAGATCCCGTAATTTTTGCTGATGTAGCGAATTTTTCCAATTTAGAAGTAACGTTAATTTCACCTTTATCTCCGAAAAAGTAAATTTTTTCAGTATTAATGTCGTTTAAAGTAACATAATAAATTTCAGGAGAATCAACATTATCCACTAAAGTAAATTGACCAGTACCATCTAATTGCACAGAATCCACAGAAACTAGTACGGTATCAATATATTTTTGTAAATAAACAGTTCCCTTTTTTAAGTCGGTAATTGTTCCTTTAACAATCATATTTCCTGTTTTTTCTTTTGAACAAGAAATAACTGCAATTACAATAATTAAACAGCTAATAAGTTTTTTCATTTTTAAATATTTAGAAGTGCAAATATCCATTATTTTTTTAAATTTTCATTATTTTAAGGAGCAACTATCCGCATTAATTCTGCAGTAAACATAGCGCCATAAGTACCAACAACATAGCCAAAAACTGCCAATAAAACACCTACGGAAGCTAATGAAGGGTGAAAAGCCGCAGCAACTACAGGTGCAGATGCAGCTCCGCCTACATTTGCTTGACTTCCAACAGCCAAAAAGAAATACGGAGCGCGAATTATTTTTGCCATAATTAATAATAAAAGTACATGTGTTGTCATCCAAATTAAACCAACAATAATTAAGCCTGGTGCATCAAAAATTTGTTTTAAGTCCATTTTCATACCAATAGTGGCAACCAAAATGTAGATAAATACACTTCCTATTTTGCTAGCGCCAGCACCTTCATAGGTTTTTAATTTGGTGAACGACAATCCAATTCCTAAAAATGTGGCAATACTAATCATCCAAAAGAATTGTGAACCAAACGATGACATAGCAGAAGTTGAGTCACTGACTGAATCCACATTATTAATTAAAAAATTTGAAATTAAATTTGCGCCAAAGTGTGATGCTCCAACGACTACAAAAGCAATGGATAATATGACCATAAAGTCCGATAATGTTGGGTTTCTGGTAATTTTGTCAGAATAAGTAGATACTTTAGTAACCAAGGTTTCAATGGCTGAACTGTCAGCTTTTAACCAGGTATCAATTTTTTTCGATTTTCCGATTCCTAATAATAATATTGCCATCCAAATATTGGCAACAACAATATCAACAATTACAAAACTTGCATAATTTTTGGTGTTGTATTGGTAAATTTCAAGCATAGCAGCTTGGTTTGCGCCACCGCCAATCCAACTTCCTGCAAGGGTAGCTAAACCTCTCCAAACAGCATCAGGTCCGGCACCACCAACAGTTTCCGGGGAGATTATGGAAACTAACAAAACGGCAATTGGACCGCCAATAATAATGCCAACAGTTCCAGTTAAAAACATAATTAATGCTTTTGGGCCTAAATTGAAAACAGCTTTTAAATCGATACTTAAAGTCATTAAAACCAACGCAGCTGGCAATAAAAATCGACTTGCTATATAATATAATTGCGACTTATTTATAATAATTTCACCTTCATTTCCAATAGTTTGCCATTCTGGAGAAATAACCCCTGTTGAAGTGAAAATAGCAGGAAGCATATATGCCATTAATAAGGCAGGAACGTATTTATAAAACTTTTTCCATCCACTATTCTCACTGGAAGAAGTGTAAAATACAAAACCTAAAGTTAGCATTAGAATTCCAAAAATTATTGTATCATTTGTAAAAAAGGGTGTTGTATCCATCTGTTTTTTTTCGATTTCGGCTAATTTAATATTTTTTATGAGTTAATTCACAAAAAATAACTAAGTGGTTTCTTATATTTGCTTTTTTAAAAAAATATAAATGAGGTATATTAAGTTTTATGCAATTGCACTATTTTTAATAGTTTCTTGCAAAACGGTTCAAGAAACGAATACAAAGAGTGTTATTTCAAGTACGGATGTTGTTGATACTCGTGAAATACAAGGTGGAATGTGGATTCCTTCATTGTTAGAAGGAGTAAACGAAAAAGAAATGCAACTTTTAGGTAGTAAAATGACCGCCAAAGATATTTATGATGTTAACAATTCTAGCTTAAAGGATGCAATTGTACATTTTAATGGTGGTTGTACTTCGGAAGTTATTTCTCCAAATGGATTGATGCTGACAAATCATCATTGTGGTTATGGAGCAATTCAGTCGCATTCAAGTGTGGAGCACGATTATTTGGAAGAAGGTTTTTGGGCGATGAGTTTTAATGAAGAATTAGCAAACCCAGGAATGGTGGTGACTTTTATTAAACGAATTGATGATGTAACTGCCCAAGTTTTAAATGGTGTTACAGAAGCTATGGATGAAGCAGCTAAACAAAGTTTAATTGATAAAAATATTGATAAAGTTACAAAATCAGTTCAAAAGGAAGAATGGCAATCTGCCAATGTAAAATCTTTTTACGATGGAAATCAATATTTGGTGTTTGTAACAGAAGTATTTAAAGATATTCGTTTGGTTGGTGCGCCTCCAACTTCCATTGGTAAATTTGGTTCGGATACTGATAACTGGATGTGGCCACGTCATACGGGCGATTTTTCACTATTCAGAATTTATGCAGATGCCAATAATATGCCTGCAGAATATTCAAAAGATAATGTGCCTTACAAACCAAAACACTTTTTGCCAATTTCGTTGGATGGAGTTCAGGAAAAAGATTTTACCTTGGTTTTTGGTTTCCCAGGAAGTACGGAAGAGTATTTACCTGCTGTAGCCATTGATCAAATTGTGAATGTTACCAACCCTGCAAAAATTGAAGTAAGAGATCAATCATTGAAAATTGCGGATTCTTTTATGAGAAAAGATGTTGGGATTAAAATTAAATATGCTTCAAAATATGCTTCCATAGCAAATTATTATAAAAAATGGATTGGTGAAAATCAAGGAATTCAAAAATCGAATGCCATTCAAAAGAAAAGAGATTTAGAAGCTGAGTTTTCTAAAATTGTAGCTGAAAAAGATTTAGTAGGTTATAAAACCTTATTGTCTGATTTTGAAAAGCTATATGCTGAAATTGAACATATTAATGTAGCGCGCGATTATTGGATGGAAATAGCTTACAGAAATGTGGAGTTATTAGGAATTACCTTTAGAGCCTATCAATTAGAACAATCGTATTTGCGTGGTGGAGCAGCAGTTTTCGAAAAAGCGAAGGAAGCAACAATTAGTAGGTTAAGTGGTGTTTATAAAAATTTAAGTTTGGAGGTAGATCAGCCTACTTTTGAAAAGTTAGTTGCATTGTATGCAGAAAAAGCACCACAAGAATTTGTTCCTGAAAACTTCAAAAATGTTGATTATTCAAAATTAACTAATGAAATATATGCAACTTCAAAATTAACTTCGTTAGAAGGATTGAATGAGTTATTAACTGGTTCTCCAGAAGAAGTTATTAAAAAGTTAAATGCAGATAAAGCATATGCTTTTGGAAAAGAATGGCACAATTTGTTTTTTGAAAAGTTAGAGCCTAATTTTCAAGAATTAAATATGCAAATATTGGCTGTTCAGAAAAAGTATATGAAAGCCTTGATGGAAGTTTTTCCAAACAAACGTTTTTTTCCGGATGCAAATAGTACATTGCGTGTAACGTACGGACAAGTAAGAGGTTATGAGCCAAAAGATGGAATTTATTACAATACAACAACTTATTTAGACGGTGTTGTGGAAAAATACATTCCAGGTGATTATGAGTTTAATGTTCCTCAAAAATTATTGGATTTATACGAAGCGAAAGATTACGGTGTTTATGGTGAAAACGGAAAAATGCCTGTGTGTTTTATTGGTACAAACCATACTACTGGAGGAAATTCTGGAAGTCCAGCTATTGATGCACATGGAAATTTAATTGGTTTAAATTTCGATAGAGTGTGGGAAGGAACGATGAGTGATATGAATTACGACCCAGATATTTGTAGAAATATTATGGTAGATGTTCGCTATGTGCTTTTTATTATAGATAAATTTGCAGGTGCAAAAAATATTATTAACGAATTAAAACTGGTTCATCCAAAAACTAAATAAGTATGAATTGAGCATAACTCGGATTTGGTCGCAAAAACCAATAATGATATGTGAATAACATATGACCAATAAAAAACAATAAATATTAACATATGAAATTAATAAAACTATATGCGTTACTCGCTATTGCATTTATCTCGTTAAATACAATGGCGCAAGTGTCAAAAAAAGTTGACACAAAAAAGATTCAAGGAGGTATGTGGATTCCTTCATTATTGGAAGGAATGAATGCCAACGAAATGAATCTGTTAGGAAGTAAATTGACACCTAAAGATATTTATGATGTAAATAATTCAAGTTTAAAAGATGCCATTGCACATTTTGGACGTGGTTGTACTTCGGAAGTAATTTCTCCAAACGGTTTACTATTAACAAATCATCACTGTGGTTTTGGTGAAATTCAATCGCATTCAACAGTTGAACACGACTATCTAAAAGATGGTTTTTGGGCAATGAGTTATGAAGAAGAATTATTAAATGAAGGGTTGACTGCAACTTTTATCAAAAGAATAGACGACGTAACAACACAAGTTTTTGAAGGTGTTACTAAGGATATGACCGAAGAAGCTAAAATGGCTTTGGTGAATCAAAATATTTTAAAAGTAAATAAAGAAGTAAATAAAGAAGCTTGGCAAGAGTCGTATATTCGTTCGTTTTACAAAGGAAACCAGTATATGTTATTTGTTGTAGAGGTGTTTAAAGATGTGCGTTTAGTAGGAGCGCCACCAACATCTATTGGAAAGTTTGGTTCGGATACAGACAACTGGATGTGGCCAAGACATACTGGCGATTTTTCGTTATTCCGTATTTATGCGGATGCTGACAACAAGCCTGCAGCATACGCTAAATCGAATGTTCCTTATAAACCAGCTCATTTTTTACCAGTTTCTTTAGATGGTGTTGAAGAAGGTGATTTTACCTTGGTATTTGGATTCCCAGGTGTAACTGATGAATACTTACCTGCTGTTGCAGTGGATCAATTAGTAAATGTGTTGAATCCTGCGAAGATTGAAATCAGAGAAAAAGCCTTGAAAATTATGGATTCTTTTATGCGTAAAGATCAGGCTACTAAAATTAAATATGCTTCAAAATATGCATCGGTTGCTAATTATTGGAAAAAATGGATTGGTGAAAGTCAAGGTGTTTTAAAAACAAATGCAATTTCAATAAAAAGAAATTTAGAAAAAGACTTTTCAAAAGTTGTAGCAGAAAAAGATTTAGTTGGGTATTCAACCTTATTGGCTGATTTTGAAAAACTATATAAAGAAATTGAAGAAGTTACTTTAGCCAGAAATTATTGGATGGAAATAGCTTACAGAAATGTGGAGTTATTAGGAACTACGTTTAAATTATACCAATTAGAACAAGCTTTTGAAAAAGGAGGAGAAGCAGGTTTTGAACAAGCAAGAGAACGTATTTTAGGAGGTTTTGAAGGCTCTTATAAAGATTATAGCGCTGAGGTTGACAAACCAGTTTTTGAAGAATTAGTAGCGTTGTATAAAGAAAAAGTTCCTGCGGCTTTTGTTCCTTCAAATTTAAAAAATGCGAATATTTCAGAATTAACAACTAAAATCTATAGCACTTCAAAATTAACCAATTTAGAAGATGCAACTCAATTATTGAGTGGTTCTGCGGAAGAGGTGATTAAAAAAATAAATAATGACGCTGGTTATCAATTTGGAAAAGAGTTGCACGCCGTATTTATGAATGATATGGAACCTAAATTTCAACAGTTGAATTTACAAATTGTTGCAGTTCAAAAGGAATATATGAAAGCCTTAATGCAGGTTTTTCCAAATTACAGATTTTTTCCTGATGCAAATAGTACTTTAAGAGTGAACTATGGTATGGCGCAAGGATATAGTCCTAAAGATGGAATTACTTACACTACAAAAACGTATTTAAAAGGTGTAATGGAAAAATATGTGCCTGGGGATTATGAGTTTGATGTTCCTCAAAAATTACAAGATTTATACAAAGCTAAAGATTATGGTCCTTATGGTGAAAATGGTAAAATGCCAGTAAATATTTTATCGACAAACCATATGACTGGTGGAAATTCTGGAAGTCCAATTATTGACGGAACAGGAAATTTAATTGGTTTAGCGTTTGATACTACGTGGGAAGGAACAATGAGCGATTTACATTTTGATGCAGATATTGTAAGAAGTATTATGGTAGATATTCGCTACGTATTGTTTATAATTGATAAATATGCAGGCGCACAAAATTTAATTGATGAATTGAAATTGGTTCATCCGAAAAAGAAGAAATAATTATATATCAAAAAAAATGCTGGTTTTAAAACCAGCATTTTTTTTGATATATAATTTAGAATCTTAATATTTCATAGTAATATTCCAATCAAAAGTTTCAGCTGGTTTTAAAGTTAACAAACCATTTTTATTATTGAAACAATCTGGCGCACACGTCATAGGTTCAATAGCAATACAGTTTCTGGTATCTGGAGTATACACTTGTAAAAAGCTTTCTTTCGTTTGTGAAGTAAAGCTAAGTGCTACTTTATAGGTGTCCGTTGTAAAAGTTGTTGCTGGTTTTGTTGTTAAAAAACAATCATCTAAAAAAGTATCTCCTAATGTTAAAGGTGTTGAAAAAGGTAATTCAACTTCATTTAAAGGAATGTTTTTATCATTTAAAAAGTACTTTTTACTTCCTTCAAAATCCAAAACGCTTTCTTTTAAATTTTCAGCATTAAAATAAGGGTGCCATCCTAAACCAAATGGAAATTCTTGGTTTCCAGAGTTATTCACTTTAAAATCTAAGGTAAGTCCGTTTTTTGTGAAGGTGTAAATGATGTCCAATTCATATGAAAAAGGAAATCCTACAACGGAACCATCATTTGAATAACTAAACGTAATTGCAGCACTATTTGCATCCGCAACCGTTTTTGATACTTCAAAAGCTTTGTTGTAAATATGTCCGTGTAACGAATTGTTTAAGGCTGTTTCATTACATTCTAACTGATAATCTATGTTGTTAAATGTGTATTTTCCATTCGCAATTCTGTTTGGTGAAGGAAATAAAAATGCAGCGTTAAATTTTGATTTGTACAGTGCTAATCCAGCTTCATCATTGGTAATTCCATCAATTATTTCAATTCCGTTTTTTGCTAATTTTTGTAGTGTTGCTCCTAAGTTCGGATAAATGGAAACTTCAAGATTTAAAGATTCGTTTGTAATAATAACTTCATTTAGAAGTGAGTTGTCATTTTTGGTAGTTGTAACTTTAAACATTATCTTTTGTGTTATTTTTTTTTGGTAATCGGTTCGCGTCTTTTAGGCATTGGTTTAGCATCCATTCCAACTGTCCGTTGGTGGATCGGAACTCATCTGCAGCCCATTTTTCGACTGCTTTGAGTATATCCTCATTGATGCGTAATGCAAATGCTTTTTTCTTAGACATAATTATTTTTCGTTTACAAATGTCGTTATAATTGTTGATAATTCGGTCATTATTGGCATTTTTGGGTTGCTATAAGATGCCATATTTTCCATAGAATCGCCATTTATTTCTTTAAAAACATGATTCATGTTTTCTATAATATTTAATTGCGATATTGGATTTGCTTTTTGCAATAAAACAGCATCGTTGGTAGGAACCTGTATATCTTTACTTCCGTTAATTAGTAAAATAGGTATTTTTAATTTTTTAATTTCTTCGGAAGGATTAAATTTCATCCAAGAAATTATAAAGGGTTGAATGGATTTGTTGAATAGTGAAGTAAGTAATGGATTAAAATCGTTAACAGTTTTTCCTTTTTTTAATTCAGTAACTATTCGTAGAGTTTCTTCTTTTAAATATGGCGCTTGTTTTTCAATTTGTTCCACTAAAACTTCATCTATTGTTCTAGCTGTTCCAGCTATTGAAATAAATGCATCTGCTAAATTTTTTCCTGCAATCATTCCAACCAAACTTCCTTGACTGTGTCCGATTACGATAATTTTCGAATATTCTTTTTTCAGTTTAAAATAATTAATGATAGCAATTGCTTCATCAATAAAAATTTGAAATTTTAAGGAATCAATTTGTTGTTTTTGTTCTTTTGTATAATGAATAACACTTTTGTCAAAACGATAGGTTGCAATGTTATTGGTTGCAAGTTCTTCAGCTAAAAATTTTAATGAATTATTTTTCATCATTGGGTTATTCCCATTTCTATCAGTTGGACCAGAACCTGGAATAATAATGCAAAGCGGAACTTTTTTTGATGAAGTAGGTTTTAAAAGTGTTCCTTGTATCTCAACAGAACTTGTAGAGATTCGGACTTCTAAAGTGTCAATAGCCGTTTTTTGACTCCAAAGTGAAGTGGAGATAAGTATTAAGATAATTAAGTAATTAGGCGCCTTCATTAATTTTTAATTTGTATTGATCTAATGTTCTCTGTAACTTCGTTTTTAATTGAGTTCCAAACAAAATTCGTTGTCCGTTTTTTAATTCAACTTGTATGCCTTTATCTCCTTTTATGGTATAACATTTATTCTTTTTTTTGAAGAATGTAAATTTCATTCCCCAGCCGCCATATTCCCAAATAGCATCGTAGGTTCTAACTTCTACCAATTTCATTTCATTCCATAGAATGGATTTATAGCTTCGATTTAATGGATAAAACTGATAGTGAATTCCTATTTCGTCAATACGAGTTTTTAATTTTATGGTGAAAATAAAAGCAGCCACTAAAATAATAATGATTAAGCTGCTAAATCCGGCAATTTTAGAACTTAAACTGCCATTTGTTAATTGATCCCAATTTTCAAAAATAGAAGCTCCAACAACAATAAATGTTATGGATAATCCAATGATGATTAGTGGTTGGTTAAATCTTTGTTGTTCTATAAAAACTTTCATTTATCTGTTTTTATCACGTTCCAATACTGCTTGAACTTGATTTCCAGAATGTCCATAAACACTCACTACTCGCCATCCTTTTTTCCGTAATTATTTAATTCATCTTCAAATAATTGACTTGATTGTGTCCAGCTAAACGGTTGTTTTATAATTTTATATTCTTTCATTTTGGTTTAAATAAGAGTTAATACAATGGAAATTACAGTAATTATGATGTAGTTTAAAATTGAAATCATAATTAATGGTTTAAAGTTCCTGTATTTACAATCGGGCTCACATCTTTATCTGAACATAAAACAACTAGTAAGTTGGAAACCATTGCAGCTTTTCGCTCTTCGTCCAGCTCTACAATTTGTTTTTTACTGAGTGTTTCTAAGGCCATTTCAACCATACTTACAGCACCTTCCACTATTTTATGTCGTGCAGCAATAATTGCGGTTGCTTGTTGGCGTTTTAGCATAGCGCTTGCAATTTCTTGGGCATAGGCCAAATAACCTATTCTAGCTTCCAATACTTCAATTCCAGCCATATTCAATCGTTCGGAAAGTTCTTTTTCTAGTGCTTCAGACACTTCATTTACACTCGCTCTTAAGGTAATTTCTTCAGTTTGTCCATCATCTTCAAAATTATCATACGGATATAAGCTGGCTAATTTTCTAACTGCGGCATCAGATTGTACACGTACAAAATTTTCATAATTATCAACATCAAATGCAGCCTTGTAAGTGTCTTTTACCTTCCAAACGGCAATGGTACTAATCATAATTGGATTTCCAAGTTTATCATTTACTTTTACACGTTCACTATCAAAATTGCAGGCTCTTAGTGAAATACTCTTTTTATTGTATAATGGATTTGCCCAATAAAATCCGTTTTCTTTTACGGTTCCAATATATTTTCCAAACAGTAAAATTACTTTAGATGTATTTGGGTTTACCAAGAAAAAACCTGGGATAATGCAAATAGCGAAAACTAATAAGGCTAAAAATAAAGGGATGAAAGAATTTACCAAACTGATAATTCCACCAACAATGGTCGCTGCTAAAAGTAATAGCATAAGGTATCCATTGGATAATTTTATAATTTTTTCTTGTGACATAACATTGAGTTTAAATTGATGTTAAAATGATATCATAAAGATATGGTTTTTTTAAACTGATTTCAAAGAAATACTTCAAGTATATTTTTTACCTTTGACAAAATTTAAAAATATGAAGACTTTATATAGTTTGGTGATTGGTTGTTTTATTTTAGTTTCTTCAATTGAAGTAAATGCAACAAATCCAGAGTGGGGAGCAACAGGGCATAGAACAATTGGAGAGATAGCAAAATCGTATCTTTCTAAAAAAGCACAACGTAATATTGCGGAAATATTAAACGGGCAAAGTTTAGCAATAGTATCTACTTTTGGGGATGATATTAAGTCAGATAGTCGTTATGATGATTTTAATACGTGGCATTATGTAAATATGCCGTTTGGTGTGAAGTATGAAGATTCCGAAAAAAATGAAAAAGGGGATTTGGTAACTGGAATTAAGAAATGCCAAGAAGTTATTTCAGACAAAAATTCATCTATAGAGGATAAAGCGTTTTATTTAAAATTGTTAGTTCATTTTATTGGGGATTTACATCAGCCAATGCATGTGGGAAAAACCGAGGATAAAGGAGGGAATGACATTCAGGTACGTTGGTTTAATGACGGTACAAATTTACACCGAGTTTGGGATTCTGATATGATTAATCAGTTTAACATGACCTATACTGAATTGGCAAATAATGCTGATAAAATTTCAAGAAATCAAGTCGAATTTTTACAAAAAGGAACTATTGAAGATTGGGCAAACGAAACCCAACAACGTGCTATAGAAGTATATGGTACAGTTGAGCCTGGTGAAAAATTAGGATACAACTATATGTATGAAAATTTTGAATTAGTGCGTTCGCAATTACAAATTGGAGGAATTCGATTAGCTAAAATATTGAATGATTTATTTAAATAAGAAAAGGAACTTTTACCTTTTAAACTTATAAATAATAGTTATTCCATCGTCTTTCTTCTCTTGTTAATAAAGAATGAAATTTTGATGGAATTGCTGTTTTTAAGTGTATTTTTTGAAGGGTTTTCGGATGGCTAAATTCAATTTCCGTAGCCGCTAAAAATAGTCCTTTTCCTTTATGAAGACTCTCTGCATTTCCATATAATTTATCACCTAAAATAGGATGGTTTATGGATGCTAAATGTATGCGAATTTGATGAGTTCTACCTGTTTTTGGACTTACTTTTAATAAACTTAGATGTTGATACTTTAGTGATTCTATCGCCGATATTAACTCAAAATAAGTCTCAGATTCTTTAGTTTCAATCGGAGTAGTTATTGTTTGTTCGTTTGTAGTTTTGCCAATAACAATGGTGTGATATGTTTTTTGGATGGTTTTATCACTAAATTGACTCCCTAATGAAATTTGAGCTGTTTTGGTTTTTGCAATTAGCAATATTCCACTGGTTTGATTGTCTAATCGATGTACTGGAGTTGGTTTAAATAGCGCATCAGGCTCAGAACTTTCAGTTAAGTTAAATGGTAGAGCATTAAATATTGTTTTGAATTTATTACCACTTACCGTAATTCCTGCGGGTTTATAAATTGCAGCAAAATGTTCATCTTCAATAATAACTTCCAATCGGTATTCAAAAACTTTTGGTTTAATTGAATTATCTGAAATAAGTTCAATTTTTTGTCCAGAAATAACCCACGAACCAGTTTGAGCAATTTCACCATTAATTAAAAAGAGGTTGTTTTTTATCGCTTTTTTAATGCCGCTTTTTGAAGGAATAAATTCGCTGAAAATCTCAGGAGCATATTCCTGTAAACGAATGTTTTCAATGTTTTTTGGGACAATATGTTGCTGTAATATTTTAATTTCAGGAAGTTTAAAGTAAGTTTCTTTTGAATAATAATTCAATTATTTCCTTATAGTCAAATGCTAAATTAAGTTCAATAGCTTCATTGTACGTAAACCAATTATAGGTGACAACTTCAGTTTCTTGAATTTTAATTTGACCATTCCAATTTCCTAAAAAACGATAGAAAAATTTTCCGTCCCAATCTCCTTTTTTTATGATTTTAGTTGGAGTAAAATCCAAATTACATTCTTCTTTTACCTCGCGTATAACGTTTTCTTCCGCAGTTTCACCTTCTTCAGCTCTTCCTCCAGGGCAACCCCAAAAACCAGGGTAGCGCTCACTGTAATCGGACCGTTGAAGTAGTAATATTTTTTTTTGATTTAAAATAATTCCAGAAGCTGATAATAACATAATTATTCCTGATAAAGTACTCCTAAAGTTGCTGTTTGCTCAGTTTCAAGCGCCCATTCTTTAGATGAAATTAAATTTCCATTAGCATCATACACATTTAACTCCGCAGTATTTGGTCCTGAAAATCCTTGGTTTATTGCCTGAAAATCAATTCTATTGTAACCTTTTTCTAAATTTACATAATACACGTAATAATTTCCTTTCAAGCCAATATTATCGCTTACGACTTTTTCATTTACATATATTCTAATTCTGTCACCATCTACATAGCTATAATCTCTACATTCAACTTTTACAACTTTAGTAGCGCTTTTTAAAGTTCCTAAGCTAAAGTTACTGGCTAATTTTTTATGAGTAACATCTTTATTTTGCCAAATGTTTTTACCAATAATATCATTGTCTTCAGGTAAAGTTTCCATTAAAAAATTAGGATTTGATTTAGGTTGATTGCTGTTTAAATTTTTATTTACCGCATTTATATCTAATTTATTTTCAGTATTTAAAGGTAAATTGGAGGGTGGAGTAATTTTAGCTTTTGAAAAATCAACTTTTAACTGACCGGTACTAGAGGGAATACTAATTTCATTGTCAATTTTTTTTATTTGTGCAGGGATATTTTGAGCTGCTATTTCTTGAAAAGAAAAAGTAACAAGAGAAATAAAAAATATTATTATAAAACGGGTTTTCATTTGTACTATATTATTTGAAAGCATCTTGCAATAAAAATGCCAACTTTATATAAAGTTGGTTATTTTGTAAAAATAATAAAAATTGACTCAAAACTTTTAAGGTGCCTAATAATTGTTTGTTAAACTATTATTCATAAAATATAGTTGTACTTCTGTTTAATGAAAGAGCTACTTTCCGTCTTGTCCTAAATTTAATTTATCTAGTTTAAATTAATATATTGATATTTGTGTTGTTGAATATTAGGTCTTTTAATATCATCATCATTTAGTTTTTTAAGTGTAGATTTAGCAACTATTAGACTTGTTGACTTGTTGAAAAATACACAGTGATAGTTTACCATACGAATAAAATATGTTAAAAAAGTTACTCGATTTATATGTTTATGGAAATGTCCACGTGGCGTTAGCTGGGTTTTCAATAACAATGATAACTTGTTTAAAATATGATATTTACAACTTTAAAACAGCTTTTTTTGTAGGAGCATTTATTTTAGTTTCATATAATTTTATTCGATTTATAGAGCTTAAAAAACAGCGCTTGGAATGGTATGATAACTGGTTGAAAACGAATAAAATTAGAATAAATTCACTAACAATTTTAACAATAATTGTTGCTGTATGGGCTTTTATACAAGAAGGATTAAGGCAAGAATCGTTATTGCTTTTAGTTCCTTTTTCAATCATTACTTTTTTTTATACGATTCCATTGTTTAAGTTAGGAAAAAATGAGTTTTCTTTTCGCAATTTTCCATTTATAAAAATAGGTAGTATTGCCATTTCTTGGGCAGGAGTTTCTGTATTTTTTCCTTTAGTTGAAGCTGAAAAAATAATTGATTTTAATGTTTTTTTAGAATTTTTTCAACGGTTTTTATTTGTAATTGCCTTAACAATCCCTTTTGATATAAGAGATTTTAACGGTGATGATGAAAATTTGAAAACAATACCAATTGTTTTTGGTATTAGAAAAGCTAAATTTATTGGGTTGTTTTTGTTGCTGGTTTGTATTGTTTTAGAATTTTTAAAGAGTAACTTTGAATCAATAGAGAGTATGATTTTTATACTTATTTCGGTAGTTTTAGGTTTTTTATTATGGCGAACTCCTGTAGGTAAATCACGCTATTACACGGCTTTTTGGGTGGAAGCTATTCCTATTGTATGGTTGTTATTAGTAGTAATAAATAAAGGCCTCCAAAATTGGAAGCCTTTAAGTATATATTTTTTTGAATAAATTTTGATTAGCTCAATAATCTTTCAATTTTTTCTTTTTCTTCATCAGCTAAAGCACCATCAACTAAAATTCTTCCACTATGCTCATCTGTAATAATTTTTTTACGACTTGCAATTTCAACTTGTCTTTGTGGTGGAATTGTAAAGAATGAACCTCCAGAAGCACCTCTATCAATTGCAACAACAGCTAAACCATTTTTTACATTTGAACGAATTCTTTTGTAAGCGTTTAATAAATTCTCGTCAATTAAATCACTGTATTCAATAGATTTTTCAAGCAATAAAGATTCCTCTTTTTGAGTATCTCCTACAATGTCATTTAACTCCTTCGTTTTATGTTTTAATAAATCTTCTTGGCGTTTAATGCTTTCTTTTGTAGCAGCAATTACTTCGTTTTTTTGCTCGATTTTAACTTTAAATTCTTTGATTCTTTTTTCAGCTAATTCTATTTCAAGTGCTTGATATTCATTTTCTTTTGTAATTGAATTGAATTCTCTGTTATTACGAACGTTTTTTTGTTGCTCATCATATTTTTTGATCAATATCTTCGCATCTTCTATAACCACTTTTTTAGCTGAAATATCACTTTTTAAGCTAACAACATTTTCATCTAAATTAGAAAGTCTTTTATTTAAGCCAATTATTTCATCTTCTAAATCTTCAATTTCTAAAGGTAGTTCACCTCGTACACTTTTTATTTCATCAATTCTTGAGTCAATTAATTGTAAATCATAAAGTGCTCTTAACTTTTCTTCAACTGTAACTTCTTTCTTAGACATACTTATAAGTAATAAATTGGATTTGTGTTTGTTTGTGATAAAATGATTGCAAAATTAGGGAATTTTTTCGTAAGTATATCAACTAAAAGATTTTTTGTGAATTGTTCACTTTCATAATGTCCAATATCTGCAATTATAAGGTTGTTTTCAGCTTTGTAAAATTCGTGGTATTTAATATCTGAGGTAATATATATGTCAGCTCCAGCCGCAACAGCATTATCGATAGCAAAACTTCCAGAGCCACCTAAAACGGCGACTTTTTTAATGGGTTTTTCCAAAATTTTAGAATGTCGAATTCCTTTTGAATGCATCGTTTTTTGAATTTTTTCCAAAAAGGCAAGAGCATCCATTTCTTCATCCAATTCACCCATCATTCCCAAACCAATTTCTTGATTGTTGTTTTCTAAACTCACAATATCATAAGCAACTTCTTCATATACATGCGCATTAAATAAGGCTGAAAGGATGTTTTTTTCTTTATGTTTTTCAAAAATTACACTGATAAAAATTTCTTTTTCAGTGTGGAATTTTCCTTTTTCTCCCATAGTAGGGTTTGAAGCTTCATTTCCTTTGTATGTTCCTATTCCATTGGTGTTAAAACTACAATTGTCATAATTTCCAATGGCTCCTGCACCCGCATTAAATAAGGTATTTCGAACTTGTTCCGCATTTTCAATAGGAGCGTAGGTTGTTAGTTTTTTTATTGTATTTTTTTGAGGAATCAGTATTTTAGTATTTTTCAAGCCTAAAACTTCACATATTTTAGCATTTACACCAATTATTGAATTGTCCAAAGCAGTATGCATGGCATAAATTGCAATATCATTTTTAATGGCTTTTAAAACGACTCTTTCCACATAATTACTACCATTTATTTTTTTTAATCCTGAGAAAATAATAGGATGAAAACTAACAATCAGATTGCATTTTTTTTCAATTGCTTCATTAATTACGGTTTCTAAAGTATCTAAAGTAACCAAAACACCTGTGACTTCAGTAGCGTAATTACCAATAAGCAACCCAACATTATCAAAGCCTTCAGCATAATTTAAGGGTGCAATTTCTTCAATACAATTAGTAATGTCTTTTATATTCATTAATTAAAATATTAGTTTATACAAATATAAATGATACATTATAAAGAAGGTTGATTATAGCGTATAAATTATGAATTGTTTTGTAATTTCGCAATGTATGAATTTGTTAAGAAAACTTTTATTTCCTTTTTCAATTATTTATGGATGGATTACTGCCATTCGTAATTTTTTGTATGATAAAAAGTTGATGAAATCTAACAAATTTAAAACTCCAACTATTGTTGTTGGTAATTTAAGTGTTGGTGGAACTGGTAAAACACCACAAATTGAGTATTTAATTCGTTTGTTGCAACATTCATTTAAAGTGGCAGTTTTAAGTAGAGGATACAAGCGGAAAAGTACAGGTTTTATAATTGCAGATGCAACTTCTAATGCTGAAATTATTGGTGATGAACCGTTTCAGTTTTATCAAAAATTCTCGAAAGTAATTGTTAGTGTGGATGCGGATCGGTCCAATGGAATTGAAAAATTAGAGCATCTTAAGAATCCTCCAGAAGTTATTTTATTAGATGATGCATTTCAGCACAGGAAAGTTGCTGCAGGATTTTATATTTTATTAACATCATACAATAATTTGTATGTGAATGATTTTATGTTGCCAACAGGGAATCTTCGTGAAAATAGAAAAGGAGCAAAAAGAGCGCAGATTATTATTGTAACGAAGTGCCCTGCTAATTTATCGGATGACGCTCAACGGAAAATTCATAAAAAATTGAAACCTACTATGTTTCAACGTGTGTTTTTTACAACCATTGATTATGATACTGAGTTAAAAGGTGAATCTTCCATTTTAATTGATGAATTGGTAGGGAGGGATGTAATTTTAATTACAGGTATTGCAAATCCAAATCCGTTAATTGCTCATTTAAATTCGAAAAATATTGTATTCAAACATTTAAAATATGCCGATCATCATCATTTTTCGGAAAAAGAATTGAATGAAATAAAGCAACTTCAAACAGAGAATACTATCATTTTAACAACAGAAAAAGATTATATGCGTTTGGGTACTAATCTTAAAAATTGTTATTATATTTCAATTGAAACCAAATTTATAAATCATCAAAACGATTTTGATAAAACAATAAATAACTATGTGGAACAAAGTACAAGAAACGGTTAAATTTCTTCAAGATAAAGGAATAAAAAGCCCAGATTACGGAATAATATTAGGAACAGGTTTAGGGAATTTAGTTGAAAAAATATCCATTGAAATAAGTATTCCTTATGACGAGATTCCAAATTTCCCAGTATCAACTGTTGAAGGGCATAGTGGTGAATTGATTTTTGGAAAAATAGGAATAAAAAATGTGATTGCAATGCGTGGTCGTTTTCATTACTATGAAGGTTGGACTATGGAGCAAACTGTTTTTCCGGTGCGTGTGATGAAATATTTAGGAGCTGAAAAATTGATTGTTTCTAATGCTTCAGGTGGTGTAAATCCAGCTTTTAAAGTGGGTGATATTATGATTATTACCGATCATATTAACTTTATGCCGGAGCATCCTTTACGAGGAAAAAATGAACCTCTTTTTGGACCTCGATTTGTAGATATGCACGAGCCTTATAGTAAAATGATGATTGCTAAAATGGAAGCAGTTGCCGATAAATTGGCTATTAAAGTTCAAAAAGGAATTTATTTAGCGTTACAAGGACCTACTTTTGAAACACCTGCGGAATATAAAATGGTAAAAATTTTAGGCGCCGACGCTGTTGGGATGTCAACAGTTCCAGAGGTTATTGTGGCAAAACATATGGGAATGACGTGTTTTGGACTTTCTGTAATTACGGATTTAGGTGTTGAAGGAATTGTAGAAGCTGTTTCACACGAGGAAGTGCAAAAAGCAGCCAAAGGTTCGGAAAAAAATATAGGTAAATTGGTGGAGGAATTTATAAAATTAGATTAATAGAGAAGGGTTAAAAAAATGAAACTTACTTGTTTCGTAAGTTTATAAAATAAAAAGGCTGTCTAAAAAACTTAAAATTCGACTTTATTGAATTTTAAGTTTTTTAGACAGCCTTTAATGTTTAATTTAAATTTTACCGTAATACATACTTTTTACAATACCATCTGCTAAACCAACTTTAGGTACATAAATTTTTCGTGCGCCACTCCATTTCATTGCAGATAAATAAATTTTTGTAGCAGGAATAATAACGTCGGCTCTGTCTGGGTTTAATTCAAGTTCCGAAATTCGATCTTCATAACTCATAGATTTTAAAAAGTAATATTGCGCCTTTATATATATTAGTGATAATGGTTCGCCTTCCATTTTTCCTGAAAGCTTAAATATTTTATTAATATTTCCACCAGACCCAATTAACGTTGGTTTTTTTAAATTAATGGTGTTTGCTTTTAGCCATATTTCAATGTTTTCCCACACATTTTTAAAGGATAACTCTTTATTCAACAATCTTACAGTACCAATTTTAAATGATTTTGAGGTTACAATTTTTCCATTTGAAAAAATAGACATTTCGGTACTTCCACCACCAACATCTACATAAATATAGCTACGGTCATTTTTAATGATTTTTGATAAATCTGTAGAAAAAATAATGGCAGCTTCTTTTTTACCATCAATTAAATCTATTTTTACTGAAGTTTTTTCAAAAATTTCATTTGTAACGGCAACGCCATTTTTTGCTTCACGCATGGCTGAAGTTGCACATGCTTTATACTTCTGAACACCATGAACTTCCATTAAAAGTTTAAAAGCTTCCATGGCTTTGATCATTCGGTTTTTACTTTCTTCTGAAATATTTTTTTGATTAAAAGTGTCAGCTCCTAAACGGATAGGTACACGCACTAAAGCTGATTTTGTAAAAGTAGGTTCTTTCCCATTTCGTTCCGTAATTACGTTTGAAATTAATAGTCTAATAGCATTGGAACCAATATCAATAGCGGCAAGTTTTTCAATTTTCATTCGGGACTAATTTTTTTATAGTTATTTATAATGTTTTGGAAATTCAGTTATAAATGTATTTCCATCTTTAATATCTTTCCAATGGTTGGTGTTAAATTTTATTCCCACAACACCACAGGTTGGTACTTTATCTAGTTGTTGACTTCCAAATTTGTTTACAAAATCACTAATTCCATGATCGTGGCTAAAAATAATAGCGGAGTCAAAACCATCATCCAACGCTTTTACTGTTTTAATTAAATAACCATCGCTAAAGCTATACAATGATTTGCTAATTTTTAAATTAGTTAGCGGATAATTAAACGTGTAACTAAATATCATAGCGGTATGCAAGGCACGGTTTGCACAACTTGAGATAAAGACATTTGGACAAGGGACTTTTTTGTTTAAAACGCTAGAAATTAAATAAGCACTATTAATAC
>JAGPIQ010000240.1 GCA_018054895.1 Lutibacter sp.
GTTGAAATTGTGATTGAAGCAAAAGATGATAATGATGACTTATTTTTAAATGAAGGTGCGGATTTAATGTTCCATTATTTAATTTTATTACAAGCTAAAGGATATACTTTAAAAGATATTGTGAAGGTTTTAGAGGGAAGACAAAAGTAGAATATTAGTTTTATTCTTAAGTTTCCAAAACATAACGGATATATAGTCATAAAAAAACCGAGAATTTTCTCGGTTTTTTTATGACTTATTTTGAAGGTTTGTATCTTAGTAAAAATAAATATCGAATTCCTAATGCAATTATAAAAGGTAAAAAGGCAAGGTTGAATACTTGAATTTTAAATATCCAGCAACCTAGCATAAGTGCTAAAAGAGCCAATATAATTTTTAAATAATAATATATCCAATTTGGAAATGTTGTTTTGAACAAGTAAAATGAAATCAAAAAATTTGGAGCAAATGCCCATAAAAAATTAAGATTTTTATACGTAGCTGTATGCGAAGTCGCAAACCACATTAATAAGACTGCAACTCCAATTATTCCTGTTAAAAAGAAAAGACTAAAGTCTATGAATTTTGACCTTTTCTTATGTTTAAAATTTTTATACGTTATAAAAATAATTAAAATACTAAGAGATAACATTATATTAAAGGGAGTTGGACCCAAGGAAATTAAGGGCTTATTTGTAGGTTCTTCTCTTAAAATTTGTTGCTCTTTTTTAACAAGAGGTTGTTTTACTCCATTCGTATTAATTGTTGCATTTTCTAATGCTTGAAAAATATAATCAGGTAAAAACTTGTATTCGTCTTTAGTTGCTTTTCTGTCAATGACAGATCCTAAGGCTAAATCTATTCCAAATTTTCCCCAAGGTTGTGTTTTTGTATAATCCGCAATTAAATCGCGATGTGTTTTTTCAGAAGTAATATGATTATTTGAAAATTCAATTTTACCTTTTAAAACCGTTTTTAAGACAGCTTCAATTTTGGTAGAACAATTGTCGAAGAAAAAATCGTATTGATAATCTCGGTGCTCAGGAGTGGCATTATTTTCTAAAAAAGCAAAAACTTCCTTTACTTCATCAGGAGTTAAATTTAAATCTTGCGTTTTCACCCATCTATTTGAATATTGATATTCTTGTAAAAACCAGCTAAAATTACTAGTCGATAATTGGTAGGTCAATTTTCCTTTGACGAAATTTAAATAAAAGTTAGGAGCATTAAAATCAAATGTTCCGTAATTGTATACTTTGTCTAACCCAATTGAAAAATCATAAACTCTAAAAGCGCTATGACCAAAAGTTGAATATAATTGATCGCCAGGTCCACATGTAATAACACTTACAGCCGCTTTAGTTGTTAGTTCTTGTGAAAAAACAGTTGCTGTAAATAGAAGTGCAATAAAAGTAGTTAGCGCAGTTAACTTTATTTTATTTGAAATCATTAAAATCTAATTTTATTGAAAATACGTTGGAGTACAGAGCATTACCAACACTTGCAATGTTCGTTAATGCATAATCAATTTGAATTCCTTTATACTTAAAACCGACACCAAAATTTGGTTGAAGTGAAACTTCTTTTGAATTATCAAATTGTAATTCATTTTGAATATTTCCTACACCAGCTCTTAAATACACCAATTTTAAATAATCTACTTGAAAACCAATTGCAGGATCAATGCTTATAATATCTGAAGAAATAATATCATTTGTTTTCGAAAATCGCATGTTTAAATCAATTTCGGATACTAAATTAAAATCTTTATTCAACTGAAATGATCGAGCAACACCCAATTGAGCTTTAGGTGCTGTTAATTCCGTAGTTTCAGGCAATTCTTGATTTTGGTCTGGAATGGCATTTTTAATTTTTTCAAATTCCACTTCATCAAAACTCCACGTATTAAAAGTGGTGGTTATATCACGAACCATCAACCCATATTGCCAATTATTTTTTTGATATTGCAAACCAGCATCAAAACCAAATCCCCAAGAAGTGGCAAAATCACCAATAATTCTTCTCACAATTTTAGTGTTTACTCCCAAACTTAATCCTTCAACAGAAAGTTTTCGTGCATATCCAAGAGTTAAAGCATAATCGGCTGCTGAAAATAATTGAATTCTGTTATAATCCACATTTCCTTCACTATCAATTAATTCGGTGGTATTTAAAATATCATCAACCCCAAAACGGATGAGCGAAACTCCTAAAGCACTATTATCATCAATAGGCATAGCAAAACCTGCATAATCATATTTTGCAATTCCAGCAAAATATTCCGCATGCATTAAGCTTCCTTGATAATCTTTAATAGTTGTTAAACCTGCTGGATTCCAGTAGATTGAATTCACATCATTACTTGTTGCAACAACGGATTTACTCATTCCAAAAGCAGCGGCATCCACACCAATATTTAAAAATTCATTGGAATATTTACGCACAGATTGCGCTGATAAAGAGACTGTTAAAAACAGAAGTATGTAAACGGCTTTTTTCAATTAAAATAATTTTTAGCGAAAGTAAAAAAATTGTAGTACTTAATAGCTACTTATTATGAAATAAAATGGTTAATAAATTGATAGACTCTATTCTCACTCCATAAAACATCTTTTTTTAAGGGGGAAGAATTAAAACCTACATGGCCACCATAATTAGGCATTTCTAAATGAACAAGTTTATGATTTTTACATTCATTTATAGGA
>JAGPIQ010000241.1:0-1257 GCA_018054895.1 Lutibacter sp.
CCTTAAACCTAATATGGCAAAAACATTCGAGGAGAAAATAATAAAGGTATCATTAGTAATGGCAAGTATTGCAGGTATTGAATCTACGGCAAAAATCAAATCAGTAAATTCAACCATCAAAAGTACAATAAATAAAGGGGTAGCAACTGTCTTACCATTCAACCTCACAAAAAACTTATCTCCATGTTCTTTTTCAGTAACAGGAAATATTTTTTTAAAAAGCTTTACTAAAGGGTTTCTATCAGGATCGATATTTTCCTCTTTATGGAATAACATTTTTATACCCGTAAAGATCAGTAATGCGCCAAATATATATATAATCCAATGAAACTTATTGATTAAAGCAACACCCGCAAAAATAAAAATAGCACGCATTACTAAAGCACCTAATATTCCCCAAAAAAGAACTTTATGTTGATGCTTAACATCTACTTTAAAATAAGTAAAGAGCATAATAAAAACGAAAAGATTATCAACACTTAAAGATTTTTCGACGATATAGCCTGTCAAAAACTCAATCGCCTTTTCTTTACCCAAAAAAACATATATCCCATAATTAAATATTAATGCAAGCGAAATCCAAACTGTACTCCAAATAAGTGCTTCTTTAATTTTTATTTCATGAGATTTTCTATGAAAAACACCTAAATCTAAAACCAACATAAAAAGGACGAATCCTATAAAACAAACCCAAATAAAACTATCTATAACCATTTTTTAAATTAAATATTTAATTAAAACAAAACCACCTATTAATAAAAAAGTAAAACCAAAAGCCAACAGATTAAAATATTTTTCTAGAAATAACTTAATACGCTGTCCATATTTCCAAAGCAACCATGCAATTAGAAAAAAACGAGCACCACGACTTACAATAGACGCTATAGTGAACATCATGAAATTAATATCAAACGCTCCCGCAGTTATAGTAAATACCTTGTAAGGTATTGGAGTAAAACCGGCTGTAAAAATGACCAAAAAATCCCATTCGATAAATAAAAGTTTAATATTCTCATACAGATTAACTGAAAAACCAGGAATGTTCGAAAAAAAGAAATGAGCAAAAGATGAAAATTCACCACTAGAAGTTAACCACAAATAATTGCCAATAGAATACCCAATAAAGGCACCTAAAACGGAACCTAGTGTACATATAAACGCATATTTAAATGCTTTTTCTGAGGCACCCAAGGCCAAAGCAATTAGCAGAATGTCCGGAGGGATTGGGAAGAAAATTGATTCTGTAAATGCTAAAAT
>JAGPIQ010000241.1:1357-2669 GCA_018054895.1 Lutibacter sp.
GAGAACCATTATAACAGTCATAATAACAACAACAAAAATCTTAAGTTTTCTATTGTTTCTCAAACTATTGATAAAGGCAATTGGGTTGAATTTCCCATAATCCCCAGACTGTGAATTATAGTTATAACCCTTATTCTGATAATAGTTTAACTTAGCGTTGTTTTTGTGAGCTTTATACTTTTGCTTCAAAAAATAGTTAAAATCCATTACTACATATTTTAGTTAATAAACACCATTTTATTGCATAACACAATCGAAATGCAGATTAGTAAGGAAAAATCCTTAACTACTTAATAAATTTTAGGTGCTAACTAAGTTTTGGCGGTTGCCAAACAGTAAAGAAAGGTTGAGCTGAATCACTAATAAAATGAAAATGCTCGTGGAAAGTAATTTTTTCAGTTATTCTTAAAAACTCTACTGAAAGTACTAGTAGTTCTTCTTCATATAGATCTACATCATTGTCTAAATTGATAAAACTAGAATTTTTTTCGGTACTTATATCAAACAACGAAGAGTGATCATTTTGTTGAAAAAAAACAGCAAAACATAATAACACTCCTATTAAGAGTACGATGTTATTAACTATTTTTTTGCCGTTACGTTTCATGTCGCAAACATAAATAAAAAACAAATATATCTTTATTTAAGGAGTAAATAATTTAGATTAATTTAACAACCGCTACGTATTGAATGATTAGACCCTTTAAAAATTTAACAAAAGATGGGTCGACTAAATTGGATTAAAAATATCCGTTTTTCAGTGCTTTCGGTCACAATAGTATTAACAACGCTTTTTAAAGCGTTTTACGCTTTGTTTATAGTATTCTTAATCGAGACTCTTTTTGTAAAAAAGAAAATAGTTGTAATCTAAAACACATATATTTACTCGTTATTTATGCTCTACAAATAAGTGTTTCGGTACAATCTGAAATGGCACTTTTTATAAAAGACAAAATTGAAACATTGGGAAAGGCTATTTTTATAAATTGCAAATTAAAGTTGCAAATCCACATCCTTTTTATGAAAACATATCTTTTTTGAATTAAACCATCCTATTCGGGCTATAAAGTGTGGGTTTAAAAAAAGAAATCTATGTTTTCTATTTATTCTCTGCAAGTGCCAGTATCCCGCACCTGAACCCAAACAAAACCAATTAATAATTCTAAAGGCGAGCTACCTAATTTTTGATTAACATAAACCACAAACTACCGAAATACTTTAGCCAAAAGCCCTTAGAAAAAAGGACTAAAAAGGAGGTACTTGCGCTATTCCTTTTCACATATTATTCGTAGTTTTGACTGCTTTACTACAC
>JAGPIQ010000242.1 GCA_018054895.1 Lutibacter sp.
TGAATAACGATTAAAACCTACAACCAACGAAATCATAAAAATAAAGATTCCGATTCCTACAGTTACCCCTAATGATGCAATGATGGTTTGCTTTTTACGGGTAAGCAAGTGTGTTAAGGCAATATCTGAATTTACATTTAGTTTCATTTTATTTTATCAGCTATAATTATAGTATTTTCATCTAATCCTTTAATTATTTCTACCCAATCATTAGAAATAAAACCAGTTTCAACAGTTATTTCATCACCTCCTTTTAATTTAACCTTGTTACCGTAACCCAAATAATTTCGTGGAATAACCAACGCATTATTTTTGTTTTCTATAATGATATTTCCTTGAAGTTGGGTTCCGGAAATTTTAAAATCTAAAGGGTTTTCAAATTCTACTTTGCAATAAAAGGATTGAGATTGCTCATTAAATGCTGGATATATTTCAGTAACCCTTCCTTTATAGGTTTTGTTTAATTCTGGATTTAGCTGAATTATTGCTTCCTGTTGCAATTTTACTTTTGAAATATTACTTTCATCAACACTTAATAAAGCATATAATTTTTCAGGGTTTCCTATTACGGCAATCACATCACCTTTTCTAATATAATCTCCCAATTCTTTTTTTAATTCATAAACTTTTCCTCCAACAATAGCTTTAATTTCGTTGTAATTTTCAGAAACACTATTGGCCTCTTTTTGCGATTTTTGTATAATTAATTGTTGATCGGCTTGTTGTTTTAATAGTTTATAATTTTCTTGAAGCGCTAAAAGATTTGTTTCTGAATTATTTAAATTCAAAACAATATTTTCATATTCCAATTTTGAAACACTGTTTGATTTGTACAGTTTCTTATAGCGTTCTTCTTGTTTTTGATCTTGAACAAGCTTTTGTTTTGCTAGTTCAACATTAATTCCTGCTTGTTTAAGGGCAGGTGCATTGGGGTTTGTATTGGCCCTTGCAATAGTTAATAATTCTGCTGAACTTTTAGCATTTATAGTGCTTTGTTCGTTATCTACAATTGCCAATAATTGATTTTTAGTTACAATATTACCTTCTTCAATATTCAATTTTTTGATGTATCCATCGGACAATGAGGTTAAATTATATTGGTTTTCTGGCACAAGAACTCCTGATGCAAATACGGTTTCAGTAACATCTTTGCGTATTGGATTGATTTCGGTAGTTGCTTTTCCACAAGAATTTGCTAAAATCAAGCCAGTAAGAAGGAGAATGGTTTTTATCGAATTTTTCATTTTATCAAATTGTTAATTTCAATTTTAGACTTTGTATATAATAAATTTGCCAAAGCAGCACTATAACTTAATTGACTTCCTAACATAGCATCAAATGCAATTAGAAGCTTATCTGAAGAAAGAATAGATTCATTAAACTGGTTTAATGCCATTTGGTAATTTTCATTTTTCAACAAAAAGATTTGGTTCGCGGTTTTAAATTGAGAGTAGGCTTTTTCATAATCTAAACTCAATTGAATATTGGTAACGTCGTTTTGAAGTTTTGTATGTTCCGCATCTAACTCAGAAATTGTTTTATTGATCTTAGCACTTTTGGTAAGTGTAAATTTGTTGATATCGGGAAAAGGCATACTTAATCTCAATCCAATATATTGAGCGTTTATCCAATTATTGTTAGGGTCAAAAAACTGAATTTTACTATTCTGTTGCCAACCATCATAAGCTACTATTGAAACGGTTGGATATTGGGCTAGTCGGTTTGCTCTCAATTCTTCTTTGGCCAAATCGGCTTTTAATAATGACGATTTGTGTTCCAATTGATTGTTAGTTTGTAAATTCAGTTCAAAAGGTTGATTGTAAATGGAGTTTTCAGTTAATAAAATGTCTGTATTTGGTGAAATGTCGCATAGTACTTTAAGTGCATAATATTGTTGGTTGAGCGATATTTCAAATTGTGTCAACTTATCTTTTAAAGAAATCTTATTTATGGTAGCATCATTCAAATCTTGTTGACGAACAATTCCTTCAATATATTTATTTTGCATAATCATTTGCAAAGTATCCGCAGTATATAAGTTTTTCTGTGTAATTTTAATTTGCTCTTTCAATGAAATAGTGTTGTAATAACTTGCTGAAATAGATTCAAAAAGTGATTTTTTCACCATTAAATTAGTCACATCTGTAAGCTGTGAGTTTATTTTTGCACTTTTTAACCTTGACCAGCTTACTGGGTTAATAATGTCTATTTGTGGTGCGAAATTAAAATTCCCTATAAATTGTTGCCCAGTGGTCACTTCTTTAAAAGTTCCTGGTTCACCTCCAAATGCTTCTGCAGGAAAATAAGTAACAGGCAATTTAACGTTATCAGTTAATGAAAATGAAGTTTGCATCTTAAAATTCACCAAACCTGCTTGTGCAGAAATTTTTTGCCATTTCGCTAAAAGCACTTGTTGCTCACCTGTTTTTATGGAAATACTATGATTTTCCGCATATTCGAAAAGAGAATCTAAAGTTTTAAATACCAATTTATTTTGTGCGTTTGAAAACTGGTTAATCAAAAGAAAACCAACTATTATTAAAAATTGTTTCATAGGATCCTTCTTGTTGTTTTTGATTTATTTATCGACAAAGTCATCATAATTTTTTATTCTTAAAAACGTAA
>JAGPIQ010000243.1 GCA_018054895.1 Lutibacter sp.
AAAAGCTGTTGATTTCTTACCATCCCACATTAAGTTGTTCACAAAACGCGTTACCAATTGATCGTTAAATCTTGGATCCGGTAAAAGTGGTCTTTTCTTTGCCGCTCTTTTTCTCATGTCTTTTTTTAATTTTTTGTCATTAGCATAACTTCTCAAACAGAATTATAAATTCCATTTCAAAATCACACATTTAACTTTTTAAATTACTTTTTTGCTTCTTTTGGGCGTTTAGCACCATACTTAGATCTTCTTTGCGTTCTTCCAGCAACACCTGATGTATCAAGCGCACCACGAACGATGTGATATCTAACTCCTGGTAAATCTTTTACCCTTCCACCCCTAACTAATACTATCGAGTGCTCTTGTAAATTGTGTCCTTCTCCAGGGATGTAAGCATTCACTTCATTACCATTTGTCAAACGTACACGCGCCACTTTACGCATTGCAGAGTTTGGTTTTTTTGGTGTAGTAGTGTAAACACGCGTACAAACCCCTCTTCTTTGAGGACAAGAATCTAAAGCAACCGATTTACTCTTCTTAGTTATCTGAGTTCTTCCTGTTCTTACTAATTGTTGAATTGTTGGCATAATTAATACTAAAAATTTCTTATTATATTAAATTCCCGCTTTTTACGGGGTTGCAAATGTATAAAATATTTTTCACTATACAAACCATAATTCATTAATTTTCAATATCCTCATTTTAGATTATGAATTCCATAACATTCGACAGATATTTGCGTTACTTTAAATTCAAACCAATAACATTGAGATATTTACTTCTACCTATCTTTTTCATCACCACATTCCAAGTATGCTTTGGTCAAAAGCTCACTTTGAAAATAACTGGAAAAACCGAAAAGGAAACAAAAATAATAGATTCTTTAAACTACAACCGAGTTCACATCAACATAACATCTATAAAAAAAGAAATCCAATTAACTTCACGCAAACTAGAAAAAATTGGCTACATAGAAAACAACCCAAGCGTTGTTGAGAAAAAAAATGACAGTACATTTCACACAGAAATAGAATTAAAAGCGCAAATAAATAGCATACATATATATATAGGTAAAAACCAACACCTAAAACAATTATTCAACCAAGACACAAATAAAGATACTTTAAGAATTAAATATTCCAAAAGCAACACTTTATTGGAAGAATTTATTAAAAAATTAGAAGCAAATGGTTATCCGTTAGCAAAAGTGCAATTAGTAGACTTAAAAAGAAAAAACAACATATTAATTGCAGACCTAAACATAAAAACCAATAGTCAGAGAAAAATCAATCAGATAGTAATAAAAAATAATGATTCAGAAAAAAAACATAATTATTTTCCACAAAATCATTTGTCAGAAATCAATAAAAAATTTAAAAACAAAATACTAAATCAAAAAACCATTGAATTATTAAAAGAACAATTCAACAACTATCCTTTTGTAAGGCAAATTAAAGACCCCGAAGTACTTTTTAGCAATGACTCAACAATTGCATACGTATATATAGAAAAAAAAGCAGCAAATTCATTTGACGGATACATTGGCATTGGAAACAACAATCAAGACAAAACAAGACTCAACGGATACTTAGACATCCAATTAAACAACCTATTAAAGAAAGGTGAAGAGTTTTACATCTACTGGAAAAGCGACGGTAACAACCAAAAAACTTTTAATGCAGGAATTAAACTTGATTATTTATTTAGATTACCAATTGGACTTAAGGCCAATTTAAACATCTTCAAACAAGATAGTACTTTTCAAAACTCAAAAACTCTCGTTGACATAACTTACCCCATCAATATTAAAACAAAAGTTTACACAGGAATAGAATCAACAGTATCAAGCGATATACAAAACAGCAATAACAAAGTAAGCGATTTCAAAAATCAATTCATTACAACAGGAATGGATTTCCTAAAAACAGACACAAACAATACTTTCTTCCCTGATAAAACAAAAGTGATTTTAAGAGTTGGTATCGGCCACAGAGACAACATAGACTCAAAAAACAACAAAACAAAAGAAAAACAATTTTTTACACAGCTCGAACTTACACATCATTTCTACATTAATAAAAAAAACAGCTTCTTTATAAAAAACCAAAACTATTATTTAAAAAGCAACACATACTTAACAAATGAATTATTTCGCTTTGGGGGCTTATACTCCATCCGTGGTTTTACAGAAAACAGCTTACGAGCAAAATTCGCATCAATCATCATTACTGAATATAGATTTCTTTTAAATAAAAACTTATACTTACATTCCGTAATTGACTACGCAATATATCAAGACCTAAGTATTTTAACAAGTGTTCAAAAAATTAACACTATAAAAACTATAGGTTTTGGCCTAGGAATACTAACAAATAACGGAATTTTAAAACTTTCTATAACAAATGGATCAAATCACGATAACGATATAAAATTTTTTAACAGTACAGTCAACTTATGTTATAATGTTAAATTTTGAGCCAATGTTAAAAAAAAACAAAAAAAGATTAGGAATGTTAACAAATTATTATGAGTTTTGGAGCACTAATTCAAAACATATAAATAATGAAACTAAAGTTCAACGGACTCTTAGTACTTTTTGTAGTACTAATGGCGCAGTTAACATT
>JAGPIQ010000244.1 GCA_018054895.1 Lutibacter sp.
CTGTTTGTGGAAATCCAGAAACTGCCCATCTTGTAGTCGTTAATCCGTCCACTAAATTGGCTGGCACATTTGTTCCGTCTGGTGTTCCTGTACCTACAATTGCCTTGTTTAAAGCAAGGTTTGGAACCATAGCTGGCTTTATTACATTAATTGTGCTTGTGTCTGTAAAACTTCCTTCAGCGGTTGTAACTGTAATTGTTGCGCTACCTTCAGCAATAGCCGTTACAAGTCCACTTGCAGTTACACTGGCAATAGCACTATTACTTGTACTATAACTGACTCCGTTATTGGTTGAACCAGCAGGACTAACAGTAGCAACCAATTGATACGTATTTCCTATTAGCAAATCTATTGTAGCGGGTGATAAATTTACACCTGAAACGCTAATATCATCATGTTTTACAAGGAAATTATACACTAAAACCTCACCATAATTAGTAGGGTCATTTGTAAAGCTACCTTCTTCATCGGAATTGCTTTGTGTGTAATTTCCAACCTTAAAATAGGATTGATCATAATTTAAATCCATTACATAGTCGTTTCCATCCGCTTTTACCAAATAGGAAGCCGCATTGTTACTATTATACGCAGTAAGAAGGTTACCATCTTCTGAATAATAACAATAATGCTTACCTTCAACTACTTTAAAAATAACTTCATGAATAGTACCAAGCGTGTAATTTGTTTTTATAGTGACATTACTTCTTAATTTACCGCCGTTAAAAGATAAAAATAGATGCGAGTTTTCGAGTCTCATTACCATAGAGTCGTCAATACCTGCATCTTTATTTCCATGTATTTGGGTGGCTACTAATTTTGGATTTTTTATAGGTAAATGCGTAATAGCCTGTTTTACGTAAATCATATGTGAACCAGCAGTAGTCCAATAAATATCAGCACTTCCATCCGCCACTCTTTCTCTAAGTTCAGATCGAATATTGCTTGATTTAGGCGTAGTACCATTATCACTACGTATTGGTGCACGGAAAACAATGGCATTTTTAGCATCATTTAAATAAAAAAATTCGTTGTTTGGCTCACCGCATAAAGTTTTGTCTTCAACGCCAGTTGGGTATGTAATTTTCCATTGTTTGCAGTTAGTCATAAGGTCTGAAGGAACAACTTGTGCCGCTGCCGGTAACATAAAATAATTTACTATAATGATTACTGAAAATAGACGAATAAAATTTTGTAACTGTTTTTTCATATTACTTTATAATGCTTTTATACAACTGGTTAACCAATTATGATTACTGCAAGTTTAGTGAATTTATTTTGAAACCAAATAACTTTTAGTTAAATAAAATCAATATTTCAAAAACAAATGAAATGAAGATATTTTTATAAATATTAAATTATAAAAGTATCTTTTTAACAGAAAAATTTATGGAAACTTCAATAGAATAATAATAAAGGAGAAGTTTTAATCGATTAAAAATATCGATTAAATATTTTTACAAGTACCAAAAATTGAATGCCAACGAGTCCGGCATAAAACCAAATAGGCGTTTTGTAGTTTCTTTTAATTCAAAATATGCCAGTTTAATAGAGGCTGGCATATTTTGAGGTATATATGTTTGTTTGCATTGGTTGCAATTAGATGTGCCAGTTTTTCTTCCAGATAAAAAAGGAATGTGAAACAAATGTTTGTAAACACCTAAAATGGCAACTTCGGTAGTCTTTTTGGAATTACAACTCGGGTAAACAACCTCTGAAGGAATATTGTTTTTTAACTCAGTTGTTTTTTTTCCAAATAAACGCATTATTCCATTTCCATTGAATGATACACGTTTTGAACGTCATCATCTTCTTCCAAACGTTCTAATAATTTGTCTACATCAGCCATTTGCTCTTCGTTTAATTTAACTGTTGTTGTAGGAATACGTTCAAAACCAGAAGCTAAAATTTCTAAATTGGCTTCTTCTAAATATTTTTGAATGGCACCAAATTGTTCAAACGGAGCATAAATTAAAATTCCATCTTCATCTTCAAAAACTTCTTCTACTTCAAAATCAATTAATTCCAATTCGAAGTCTTCCAAATCCATTTTTAAATCTTCCTTTTTAACCGTAAAATTACAGGTATGGTCGAACATAAATACCACAGAACCTGACGTACCAAGGTTTCCATTGCATTTGTTAAATGCAGCACGAACATTCGCAACCGATCTGTTGTTGTTATCTGTGGCAGTTTCTACAATAACGGCAACACCGTGAGCTGCGTAGCCTTCAAATAATACTTCTTTGTAGTTTGCAGTATCTTTATCTGTTGCTTTTTTAATGGCGCGTTCTACGTTCTCTTTAGGCATATTTGCAGCCTTTGCATTTTGAATAACGGCTCTTAAACGCGAGTTTGCTTCAGGGTTTGGTCCACCTTCTTTAACGGCCATTACAATATCTTTACCAATTCTGGTAAATGCTTTAGCCATTGCCGACCAACGTTTCATTTTTCTACCCTTTCTAAATTCAAACGCTCTTCCCATAATATACTTTATAATTTTTGTGTTGCAAATGTAAAACTTACCAACTGTTTTTACAACACTTTTATACTTGAATTATACCTAAATTAAATTGTTTTTCAATAGGAGCGTGGTTGGCAGCTTCAATACCCAT
>JAGPIQ010000021.1 GCA_018054895.1 Lutibacter sp.
CCGATAAAACGCCCGTTAAACCAACTGAAGGGTAGAAAAATGATTTTGTATTTGTATTTACTAACGTTGATGACCAGTCATTTCTTCCTGTAATATCTAAAAATAATCTGTTTTTATATCCAAAATTGGCAGCAGCAAAAACGGATTGTACTTCTTTATTTGATACCGATTGTTTAATATCATTTGTACTAGCAAAGTTTCCAATGGTAAATACATTTGGATAGGTTAACCCTTTCCCTGAACCTGAATCTAACAATAATTGATCACCAATTGTATATTTAGTTAAACTTGTTCCTAAAACTCCAGAAAAACTGATGTCTTCAGAAATATCTTTGCTGTAATTTGCAATTAAATCTATGTATTGTTGCGTGTTTTCTGTTTTTTCTAAAATATATCTACCCGTTGCAGGTACAAAAGTTAAATCGCTACCAGCATACATTCTTTTATCAAATGAGAAAAACGATTTATCAAAACTTCCTCTTGATTGAAATGATAAATTTTTAGTTACTTCATATTTTACACTTACACTTGCCAACATTCTTTGAGCCATATCTTTACTTGGGTTTCTATTTACCAACCAGTAAGGATTTTGTTGAATATTTTCATCAAATGATGTTGCGTATTGATCCATCATATTTGTGGATGCATTAAAATATTCGAATTTGTTTTTATAAGTTTCCAAGTCTATTCCAACTGGATTTAAGTACAAACCTGATAATGGGTTTGAGTACAATCCGTTGGTTGATCTGTTCCAAATTCGTTGATCAGAAACATTAATATTTGCTGAAACTTCAATTTTATTGTTTAAAAAATTAGCTGTTTCGCGCAAATTCAAATTGTTACGTACCATTCTATTATTCGGCATAACTCCACCTGCAGTTGTATTTGCATACGAGAAAAATGTTTGCGCTTTTTCATTTCCCGCAGTTAAAGATATTGATTGAATTGCAGTATGACCTGTTTTAAAGAAATCATCCACTCCATTTGATAAGCCACTTGTTTTAGCTCCCCAAGATTTTGGATCGGTAACATTTCCGTTCGCAGCAATTGGTTGCCCAACTGAATTGGATTTATATTCTGTTTGTAATTCTGGTAAAGAAACTACGTTATCAACAGTTATGCTTGAACCAAAATTCACTTGAACTTTTCCGTTTTTACCGCTTTTTGTAGTAATTAAAATAACACCATTCGCTCCTTGACTTCCGTATAAAGCCGCTGCAGATGCTCCTTTTAAAACCGACATACTTTCAATATCATCTGGATTTAATAATGATAATGCATCTCCACCATCTCTATTTCCAATATAACCTCCAAAAATACTGGTACCTGGTTCTTCTCCGTTTTGACCATTTCCGCTATTTAGCATTGGAACACCATCAATAACATATAAAGGATCATTATTTGTTGTTGAAGAATTTCCTCTTAAAACAACTTTTGAAGCACCTCCAACTCCCGAAGAGCTTTTTGTAATAGTTAAACCGGCCGATTTACCAGACAAACTATTAATTGGGTTGGTTTGTTTTACCTTTGTTAAATCCTCACCTTTTACTTCTTGAGCAGAATAGGTTAAGGCTTTTTTCTCCTTTTTCATTCCTAAAGCGGTAACAATAATTTCGTTTAAACTTAATGCATCCTCCGCTAACACAACATTTATTGTTTTAGCATCGGCTACAGTTACCGATTTTGTTTTCATTCCTAAGAAAGAAAAAACAAGTACATCGCCTTTTGAAGCATCCATACTGAATTTTCCATCAAAATCAGTTTGACCTCCTTTTGTTGTTCCTTCAATAACAACATTTACTCCTGGTAAAGGAGCGCCATCTGAGCCAGCTGTAACTGTTCCAGAAATAGTTTTTACTTGTGCGCTTACTGTTTGTGTAACCACAAGTGAAAAAACTAAGATTAATAATGGTAGTAATTTTTTCATAAAAATAATTTGGTTAAATAATTAAAGTCTAAACTTAAAATTATCATAAGGTTATAAAAAAATATTTCTATAAACAACATAAATAACACAATGAAAAGCAGCTTTTGTAATATCAACGAAAACGTTTTATTACGAATAAACATTTTTATTGCAATTTGTTTTGTAATGCTAAAAAAAACCTATAATTTTTCACAAAATTTAACTTTCAAACCTTGAAAATTTGAGTTCATCTAAATTAAATTGGCTTGAAAATTCAGGCAATAACATACCCATAAAATATCATTTCTTTTTTTGGATTGCCTATTTTTCTTTCAATGTTATTCGTTGGGGAAGTTATTTTGAAGATTATTGGTATTCTTTAAAATCGAACCTTGTTGAATTTCCGTTACACATAGTAATAGTGTATTTCAATATTTTTTATTTAATTCCAAAATTCATTTTAACGCGTAAATTTAAACGATATGTTCTATTTCTATTCGTATCGCTGCTCTTATTATATTGTATAAGAACTGGTTTAAACTTATTGTTAGTTACCAAAAACATTTGGCCAGAAGCTGAAGGTGTACAACAAGCTTTCACTTTTAACCACATAATTGCCGTAATTTTAGGTGAATTGTACGTGGTTGCATTAGCTTCGGCCATAAAATTAACGTTTGATTGGATTTACGAAAAACGAAGAGCTGAAGATTTACAAAAAATGCAACTAAGTACAGAACTCGATTTTTTGAAATCGCAAATTCAACCGCATTTTTTCTTCAATACTTTAAATAATTTATACGCTTTAACACTAGAAAAATCGGATGCTGCTCCAACGGTAGTTTTAAAATTATCCGATATTATGCAGTATGTTTTATATGATGTAAAAGAACCTTTAATAAGTTTATATGATGAAATAAATTACATTCAGAATTATTTAGACCTTGAAAAATTACGTTATGGCGACAAGGTTCATTCTAAAATAACTATTTCAGGAAATATAGAAGATGTAAATGTTCCTCCGTTACTGTTTCTGCCGTTTATTGAAAATTGTTTTAAACATGGAGCGCATGAAAATGAAACCATTGATGTGCATATTAAATTTGAAATAATTAAGAATAAAACACTTAAATTTTGTGTGATAAATTCCTTTGAACACATCAATGAAAATATTCAAAAACACGGAATTGGCATTCAAAATGTAAAAAGAAGATTGCAATTATTATTTAAACATAACTTTAAATTGAAGACCTTTGTTAAAAAGCAACACTACTTTGTTAAATTAAAAATACCCATTCAATGAAAATAAAATGCATTATTATTGATGATGAACCTTTAGCTATTTCAGTCATTAAAAATCATTTAAGTGAGATTCAAAATATAGAATTAGTAGCAACCTTTAACACTGCAATTGCTGCATTACCAACTATTGAAACCAATGAAATTGATGTTATTTTTTTAGACATTAACATGCCAAAAATGAGTGGTTTGGAATTTTTACGCACGCTTACCAATAGTCCACATATTGTAATAACAACCGCTTACAGAGAGTTTGCTGTAGAAAGTTTTGAATTAAATGTGTTGGATTATTTAGTAAAACCAATTCCTTTTGGACGGTTTTTAAAAGCCATCAACAAAATACAAAGTCGAATACATCTTGAAAAAGAAAAATTAACCGAAGCTGTCATCAAAGAAGAACCTTTTATTTTTTTAAAAGTTGACAAAAAAATGATGAAAATTAAACTGAATGACATTTTATATATTGAAAGTTTAAAAGATTATATAAAGGTATTTACAGTTATTGGCGATTTTTTGGTGCATAAATCCATGAACAGCATTTCAGATGAATTACCAAGCGATCATTTTTTAAGAATCCACAGATCATTTACTATTGCAATTAATAAAATAACTTCTGTTGAAGGAAATTCAATAGAAATACATAAAAAAAGGATTCCAATAGGTAGAAATTACTTAGTTCAAACAAAACAAAAAATATTTAATAGTACCGATTTTACCGATTAATTCATTTTAAATTAAAACGTTTTATGCTTTAAAAAGCTATGTTCGACGCTGTTCTTATGTTGATTATAGAAAATAGTTTCCAAAACCTCTTTTTAAAAGTATATTAGAACCATATTTTAACTAAACATAAAAACAAGTATGTCTGCAACTGCAAACCTCAACACTCAAAAAAATAGCACTTTAGTTCCAATTCTTATAATTGCAGGATTATTTTTTATTTTCGGATTTGTAACTTGGATAAATGGCGCCTTAATTCCATTTATGAAAACTATTAATGAATTAACAGACGCACAATCTTATTTAGTAGCTTCAGCTTCCTATATTTCGTTTGTTGTTATGGCAATTCCTGCATCCTCTATAATTAATAAAATTGGTTATAGAAAAGGTATGAGTTTAGGCTTAATTGTAATGGCTATAGGTGCATTGGTTTTTATTCCAGCAGCCGAAGCAAGAACTTATTGGGTATTTTTAACAGGTATTTTTATTCAAGGAATGGGAATGACATTGTTACAAACAGCCTCAAATCCATATATAACCATTTTAGGGCCTATGGAAAGTGCCGCAAAACGTATTGCCATTATGGGAATAGCCAATAAAGTGGCAGGCGCATTAGGTTCGTATATTTTTGCTACTATTTTGCTATCTGGAATTGGGGAAATTCAAGAAAAAATGAGCGTTGTTGGTGACTTAGAAAAAGCACAATTATTAGATACTATGGCAGATAGCGTTGTAATGCCTTATATTATTATGGCGGCAGTGCTATTTATTTTAGGAATTTTAATTAGAAAAGCCCCATTACCACATGTAGAAGCAGAGCCTGTTGAGGAGGTTGTTGAAGGAAAAACTACAAAAACGAGTATATTTCAATTTCCACATTTATGGTTAGGTGTAATAACATTATTTGCATATGTTGGTGTAGAAGTTATTGCAGCAGATACTATAATTTCTTATGGCCGACATTTAGGTTTTGGAGATCAAGCAAATTCATTTACAACCTATACCTTAATGGCAATGGTTGCCACGTATGGACTAGGCGTATTTTTAATTCCAAAATATATGAGTCAAGCTTTTGCGTTAAGAGCAAGTGCCATTTTAGGAATTCTATTAACATTTTGTATTGTTTTTACCACAGGTTTTGTTTCCATTTTATTTGTTGCTGCTTTAGGAATTGCAAACGCATTGGTTTGGCCTGCAGTTTGGCCTTTAACGTTAAAAGGATTGGGGAAATTTACAAAAACGGCATCGGCTTTATTAATTATGGCAATTTCTGGAGGGGCAATTATTCCACCGTTATATGGAAGATTTGTAGATAGCGAAAAAGCATCACTTATAGCACAAGGCTTCAATGAAGCTGTTGCATCAGCACAATCAGCAACATCAGGATATTGGATTTTATTACCGTGTTACTTCATCATTTTATATTATGCTATTGCAGGACATAAACTAGGACTGAAAAAATAACATTTAAACTTATTCTATATGGCCGCTCAACGTTTAATGGCTCTTGATGTAATGCGAGGGCTTACCATTGCATTAATGATTATGGTAAATACGCCTGGAAGTTGGAGTTATGTATATCCACCATTATTACATTCTAAATGGCACGGCTGCACACCAACGGATTTAGTTTTCCCATTTTTTCTGTTTATTGTGGGTGTTTCTATGTGGTTTTCTCTTAAAAAATTTGAAAAAGGAATTACTAAAAAATCGCTTTACAAAGTATTAAAACGCGCTTCAATTATGTTTTTATTGGGCTTGTTTTTGAATGCTTTTCCGTATTTCGACTTTGAAAATTTACGTGTTTTAGGTGTTTTACAACGTATTGCAATTGCTTATTTAATTGGTGCATTATTATGTATGCAATTCAATTACAAACAATTATTAGTTATTTTTATAAGTATTTTACTTGGTTATTGGGGGTTATTATTCTTTGGAAGCCCAGAAGATCCTTATGAATTACCGTCTAACTTAGTATTAAAATTAGATTTGCTATTGTTTGGTGAAAACCACATATACAAAGGCTTTGGAATTCCGTTTGATCCTGAAGGATTACTATCTTCCATTCCATCCGTAGCGACATTATTAATAGGCTATTTTTCGGCAAGAATCATAGACTTATCGTTAGACACAATGGATTCTATAAAAAAACTACTTTCAATAGGCGCAATTACCATTGCAATTGCAGTTGTTTGGAGTTTTTTATTTCCAATAAATAAAGCGTTGTGGACAAGTACGTATGTTTTATATACTGGCGGTTTGGCTATGGTGTTTTTAGCTTTTTTATTATGGCTTATTGATGTGCACAATTTTAAAAAATGGGCAACGCCTTTTCTTCATTTTGGTACAAATCCGTTAGCTATTTATATGTTTTCTGGTATATATGTAGAGACCATTATCTATTTTATAACCATTAAAAATTCTAAAGGTGAACTGGTTTCAGGCTACAATTATTTATTTACGGATGTTTTTGCACCTATTGCAGGAAATATGAATGGCTCCTTACTATTTGCCGTTGTTCACATTATTTTCTTTTGGTTTATTACCTATATACTATATAAAAAGAAGATTTTTATAAAAATTTAAGATACAAAAAATAGGCTAACTAAAAGTAAAATTTTAGTTAGCCTATTTTATTCTTAATGTACTTTAAAAACAGTAAAAGCTTATTCTACAATAACTTTATTTGTATAGAATTTATCTCCACTTTCAATTTTCAAAACGTAAATACCTTTTGCAAATTTAGAAACATCAATACCACCGTTTACTAAACCTTTTTGCTCTAATACTTTTTGACCAGTAACAGTAAACAATTGTACTTTTGAAATTTCAACATTTTTAGATTGAATGTTTATAAAACCTTTTGATGGGTTTGGGTATAAACTAAAGTTTGTTGCGAAATTTTCTTTTACGGAAGCAGTTGATGGATCAAAAAGCTTTATATTATCATAAAACACTTCAGTTGTAGAACTAACAGCTTGTGGTGCTCTAACATATATAACGGCTATACTTGTAGTGGCTGTAAATGAAATTGTAGTTGTGGTAAATGTATCTTCTGTACTTGAAGATTTGGTAGCGTTAAAATCGTTTGTAATTGACTTGTATCCATCAACAGTAGTACTAGAACTTGTAAGCCCAGCCTCATCAGCAATTTCAGTATTTAAAATAAATACCTCTGAAGGAACACTTGCCCACTCAGAACGAGAATCAATTGAAAAAGTATAAGTTGTACCTATTGTAACAGGTACAACTTGGTATAAACGACGACACGTACTAGCAATCTTTACACCACGACCTGTACCAGCATCAGGTCCAAATTTGTTACCATCACTTGAAGAGCCTGGTTGCTCATTACCATCAGTACTATTACCACAATTAACATAAAGCCAATTATCTAAATCAGAGTTATTCCATGTGTAAGGAGAAGCTACATAAGGGACAGTTACAACGCCACCTACAGTAAGTCCATCTAATGTACTAGGAGGAGTCATATCAAAAGAATCTGCATTATCATTTTGGTCTACCGTATGAGCCTCACAATTTCCATTTAATACAAGATTTGTTTGGCTATAACCGTAATTAAAACACAAACAGAACGCTAAAAAGCTGTAAAATGTTAGTTTTTTTGTTGTAAAAAGTAATGTTTTTTTCATAATAAATAAGTTTTATAAGTTTCGTTAAAAATGTTATTTGGTTTGCCAAATTGGTTAACCAATTGTAAATATACATATATTTAGTAATATTTACAAACTAATTTTTTCGAATCTTAATATTTAATAATCTAATTTAAAGCTTGTTAAGTTTTTACAAAGGAAGAATACCTTTATTATTAAAAAAATAAATTTAATAGTTATAAAAATATCTTTATAGCTTCAAAAGAATAGATTTTTTAATTCATTTTCCTATTACAATATACTCTTTCCTTGCTCTTTAGGAAAAAGAAGCACCCAAAACAAGGAAGAGGTGATTTTTACCTTATAAGTAAAAATCACCTCTTCTAAATTTTTAAATAATACCCTTATAGCATTATTCCACGGTAACTGATTTAGCCAAATTTCGTGGTTGATCTACGTTACAGCCGCGCATTACAGCAATATGGTATGACAATAACTGTAATGGAATTGTAGATAATAAAGGCGTAAATGCCTCTACAGTTTCAGGAATTTCAATTACGTGATCCGCTAATTCTTTTACAATGGTGTCCCCTTTTGTAACAACGGCTATTAATTTTCCTTTTCTCGATTTAATTTCTTGAATATTACTTACTACTTTATCATAATGACCTTTTTTAGTAGCAATAACTACCACAGGCATATGTTCATCAATTAAAGCAATAGGCCCATGTTTCATTTCTGCAGCTGGATATCCTTCTGCATGAATGTATGATATTTCCTTTAATTTTAAAGCACCTTCTAAAGCAACAGGGAAATTATAACCTCTTCCTAAATACAATGCATTGGGTGCATCTTTATAAATGGCTGCAATTTTTTCAATTTCATCATTCAACTTTAATAATTCTTCCACTTTTGAAGGAATTAACGTCATTTCATGTAGATACTCATTAAATTTAACATTTGAAATTTCACCTTTCAAATTTCCAAGCTTTAAAGCTAATAAAGCCAATACTGTAATTTGTGTTGTAAATGCTTTTGTAGAAGCTACTCCAATTTCAGGACCTGCATGCGTATAAGCTCCTGAATCAGTTTCACGTGCAATGGATGACCCAACAACGTTACACACACCAAAAACAAAAGCTCCGTGTGATTTTGCCAACTTAATAGCGGCTAACGTATCCGCCGTTTCACCTGATTGTGAGATAGCAATTACAACATCATTTTTATGGATAATTGGATTTCTGTATCTAAATTCTGAAGCATATTCAACTTCTACAGGAATTCTTGCTAAATCTTCAAACAAATATTCAGCAACTAGTCCAGCATGCCAAGAAGTTCCGCAGGCAACAATAATAATTCTATTAGCATTTAAAAACTTGCCAATATTATTATCAACACTCGACATTTTTATAACTCCTTTGTTGGCTATAAGTCTTCCTCTGTACGTATCTAAAATAGCGTGAGGTTGTTCATGGATTTCTTTTAACATAAAATGCTTAAATCCACCTTTTTCAATTTGTTCTAGGTTTAATTTTAACTCTTGAATAGTTGGTTCAACAAGTGAATCATCACTTATTTTACGAACACGAATCTCTTCACCTAATTTAATTATTGCTAATTCCTCATCATCTAAATAAATAGCATCTTTAGTATATTCAATAAAAGGAGAAGCATCTGAAGCAACAAAAAATTCGCTGTTGTTTTCACCAATACCTATCGCTATTGGACTTCCTAAACGCGCAACTATAATTTCATCGGGTACATTTACATCAATTACAGCAATGGCATACGCACCAACAACACTTGAAAGTGCCATTTGTACAGCCTTACCTAGCTTACAATTATTCTTTAATTTTACTTCTTCAATTAAATTAATTAATACTTCCGTATCAGTATCACTTTGAAAAGTATACCCTCTTTGTATTAATTCTTTTTTTATAGAATCATAATTTTCAATAATTCCGTTGTGAACAATGACTAGGTTTCCCGAATTTGAAAAATGAGGATGCGAATTTACATCATTTGGAACTCCGTGTGTTGCCCATCGTGTATGTCCTAAACCTAAATTACCCTGAATATTATTTTTCTCAGCAATTTTCATTAATGCAGAAACTTTACCCTTTGTTTTATAAAGATTTACTTGACCTTTATGAGACAATACCAATCCGGCACTATCATACCCTCTATATTCTAGTCGTTGTAATCCATTAATTACAACAGGATAAGCCTCACGATGTCCTAAATAACCTGTAATTCCACACATATTAGTTTAGTTGTTTAATTTAGTATACGAAATTGTTAATTTTACACGTTTGTCAGCTAAACTACTGTTATGATTGTATAATACAACGCCTTTTGGGGTCCAGCTACTATTTTTTATTGAAACATCTGCAGTTGTGATACTTTCAGCAAATGAGCCATTATTGGAAACTTTAATTGCTAATTGAATATTGCTTAAATTTTCCCCACTTTTTAATTTTTCCGAAACGAAATCAGTTATTTTAAAAATATATTTCTCAGGATTTCCATTGGTATCTCTTACTAAATCTCCTTTGGTATTTGAATATAAACCATCAATAATATGTTCATTATCAGTATAATTATAAATAATTAATTTTTCTGGAACAATACTACTAGCAGCACTTCGGTCTATATAATAGGTTAAACTTGCATCTGTAATTAACCAATCTTTATCTTTGTATTCTGTTAAGTCAATAGTTGTAGTAGCTATGGAACCTGCGGCTCCTTGAATATATAACCTGTCTAAGCCACTTTGTTTTGAAACCGTATAATCTCTTTCATAAACACTTGATTTTATCGTGTTGAAATTAAACTCGTATTTACTAGCAACTCTCACATTTTTTTCACCTTTTATGTCATCTCCATCTAAATCTTGATCTGTTGTTTCATCCACATCTTTTGAATAAAAAATAATCATTTTTGCATTGGTCATGGCTAAAGAAACTAAATGCCCTCCTGTATTTCCAACTTCTGAAGTTTCAAAATACAACCCTCTAAAATAACGTGTAAAATTATCTAAAGTACTAAAACCATCTCCTGATGCATTCGTAACAAAATATTGTTTTATTAAATCTTCGTCTAAAGGAAGACTAATAAAAGGTTTTTTGTCAGTCAACATTATAGTATCACGTTTAAAAATCGTTTTACCATCAGCAGCATATCTTTTAATATAGGCAACAGTATCTGATGAATTTACCTTAAAATTACCTGAATAAAAAACCTCAGTCCCTTTTTGAAAAACCTTGTTTGAATTGTAAACAGCCGTTTTACTAGGGTCGTTATAGTCTACTATATTTAAAAATGTTTTCAATTCATACACCGAAAGTTTAAACTCCTTTGATGCATCTCCAAAAACAGAATCAAGTTTGTATTTTGGTTTTCCATCAGTATATTTTCCATCTGCAGTTGCTTGATATGGAATTTGAATCAATACTGAATCAATTACTGTGTTTGTACCATATCCAGTTAGATAAGTAGCTCCAACTGCTGGTGCAGATAATTGTGCCGCAATACTTGCTTTTAATGTACCAAACTCAGCGTCCTTATAAACTCCTAATAAATACTGACCAATATTACTTGCTGGTACATTATCAATATTTACTGAAGCTGTAGTGACCTCTTTTACAACAGCATCAGTACTAAAAGTATTATTATCCACCAAATTTAACCCAACACCTTCAATTTCTTTATCGCAAGAAACTGTTGATAAAACAATTAGGGCTAAAAGCCCTAAGTTTAATAATTTATTCACAACTTTAGTTGTCATATAAAAATCATTTTTTTTATTAATTATAATACTTTTTCTAAATAAAAATTAGTGTAAGCACTATCAAAATCCTCTTCCGTAAAATATTCAAGAACTGGTTTATCGCAATTTTCTAAGCAATTATTTAATTCTTCGGGAAGCTTTATGCTACCTTTAACAATAGCATCAGAGTTTTCAATAGCATTTAGCAATAAATTGGTATGCGTTGGATTTATTAATGATGCCACTTTGTCTTCACTAATATTATCAAATTTAATTTTTTCTGATAACTGTTCATTCAACGATCCATCAAACCCATTATTATTATACAATGATGTAATTATTTTACTATTAGCAAATAACGCATCATCTTTATAATATTCTTTAATATATAAAGGTAATAATGAAGCCAACCAACCGTGAACATGAATTACATCAGGCGCCCAATTTAATTTTTTAACAGTTTCAACAACCCCTTTTGCAAAAAAGATGGCGCGCTCATCATTATCCTCAAATAAATTATCTTCTTCGTCGGTAAATAACGCTTTTCTTTTGAAATATTCATCATTATCAATAAAATATACCTGCATTCTTTCCTTTGGAATGGAAGCAACCTTAATTATTAACGGCATATCCATGTCGTTAATAACCAAATTCATTCCAGATAATCTAATAACTTCGTGTAATTGGTGCCTTCTTTCATTAATTAAACCATAGCGAGGCATAAAAATTCGGGTTTGACCACCCTTGTCATGAATCATCTTGGCCGTATCAAATGAAGTGGTAGATAATTCATTATCAGGAAGATACGGTACAACTTCTGATGAAACAATCAAAACTCTCTTATCTTTCATAATCAAACTCTTTATTTTAAAGAATATGCAAAATTACGAAAATTTATGTAAAATTTCACCTGAATAGCGTAAGTTTGCACGCTTTTAACGTTTATTAACAAATAGCTTATGCTAGTTTTTGCTAAAAATAAATCAGTTCAACAAAAAATAAGTTCCTTAGGAACGAATATTTCAGTTGGTTTTGTCCCAACTATGGGTGCATTGCATCAAGGTCACCTTTCACTAATTGAAAATGCAAAGAGAAATAACGATCTTGTTGTTGTTAGTATTTTTGTGAATCCTACTCAATTTGACAAACAAGAGGACTTAATAAATTACCCAAAAACAATTGTTTCGGATTTAAACTTACTGGAATCGGTAGGCTGTGATATTGTTTACATGCCTTCTGCTGAAGAAGTGTACGAAAACAATATTACATCTAAAACATTTGATTTTGATGGTTTAGAACATCAAATGGAAGGAAAATTTAGAACAGGTCATTTTGATGGAGTTGGAACCATTGTAAAACGGCTGTTTGAAATTGTACAACCTACTCGCGCTTATTTTGGAGAAAAAGATTTTCAACAACTTCAAATTATCCGAAAAATGGTTGAAAAGGAACAAATTCCTATTGAAATAGTTGGTTGTGATATTTATAGAGGAGCGGATGGCTTGGCTATGAGTTCACGAAATACACGACTGACAAAAGAACATAGAGCTATTGCGCCATTTATTTATAAAACATTAACAGCTGCTAAAATTAAGTTTGGCACAGAAAATGCGACTAAAGTAATAGAATGGGTTGAAAATGAATTCAAAAACGAGCCTTTATTAGAGATTGAATATTTTGAAATAGCTAATGAAGATACGCTTCAATCTATAATTGATAAAAACCCAATGCAAAAATACCGTGCTTTTATAGCTGTTTTTGCAGGAAATATCAGACTTATTGATAATTTAAGTTTGTAAATATGAACAGATTAACACAAATTTATTAATTTTGCGCTATGCAAATACAAGTAGTAAAATCAAAAATTCACAGAGTAAAGGTTACCGGAGCCGATTTGCAATATATTGGTAGTATAACCATTGACGAAGATTTAATGGACGCATCTAATATTATTCAAGGGGAAAAAGTTCATATTGTAAATATTAACAATGGTGAGCGACTTGAAACATATGCAATTCCTGGTCCTCGTAAAAGTGGTGAAATAACTTTAAATGGTCCAGCCGCCAGAAAAGTAGCTAAGGGTGATATTATTATTATTATTTCTTACGGATTATTAGATTTTGAAGAAGCAAAATCATTTAAGCCTTGGCTTATTTTTCCGAATGAAAATGATAATACATTAATTTAACTTGAAAAAAAACCTTAAAAAAATAAGTTTTATAGCACTCCCAATTCTTTTGGGAGTTTTTTTGATTTGGTATTCGTTATCACAACTATCTTCAAGTGACATAGCATCTATTAAAACTTCCTTCAAAACTGCGAATTATTGGTGGGTAGGTTTATCATTGTTTTTAGGTATATTAAGTCATATTTCCCGAGCCTATCGTTGGCAATTTTTACTGGAACCCTTAGGTTACAAACCTAAGTTAGCCAATAGCGTTATGACGGTTTTAATTGCCTATTTATTAAATTTATTTATACCAAGATCGGGGGAATTTGCACGTGCTGCAAGTATAAAAAAATACGAAAAAATTCCTTTTGAAAAAGCCTTCGGAACTATTGTAGCTGAACGTGTTGCGGATGTAATTATGCTATTTTCAATAATTGGATTAGCATTTTTTATTCAAACCGATTTAATAAGTGGCTATATTTTTAAAGATGGCGGTGAAAAAAGCGGCTTGTATTCTAAAATAGCACTTTTTATTATAATGCCCGTTTTGGGATATTTAACCTATCGCTATTTAAAAAAATCGAGTCACCCTTTTATTCATAAAGTAATTGAGTTTATTAATGGGTTAATTGATGGTGTAAAAAGTATTTTTACCATGAAAAAGAAATGGAAATTTCTTTTTCATACCGTATTCATTTGGGTAATGTATGTGTTAATGTTTTACGTAGTTACCTTTGCTTTACCTGAAACTACTAATTTACCTTTTGCTGCCATTATTGTTGGGTTTGTTGTTGGTGGATTAAGTATGGCTTTAACAAATGGCGGTTTAGGAACGTACCCAGTTTTTGTTGCAAGTGCCTTAATTTTATACCATGTTGAAGATAATCCTGCACGTGCTTTTGGTTGGATAATGTGGACAGCACAAACCTTAATGGTAATTATATTTGGTAGTTTATCCTTTTTATTACTCCCTATTTACAACAAGTACCGAAAATAGTTCGGTTTTCTTGTTATATTTACTGCTTTAAATAAATTATGGCTAAAGCAAAAACAACCTTTTTTTGTCAAAATTGTGGCGCACAATATGCAAAATGGCTCGGACAATGTAAATCTTGTAACGAATGGAATACCATTGTTGAAGAAGTTATTCAAAAAGAAGAAAAACGAAATTGGAAACAAACATCTACTACTAAAAAACCTTCCAAAGCTTTAAAAATTAATGAAATTTCTATCGAAAAAGAAGATAGAATTTCAACAAACAACAATGAATTAAACAGAGTTTTAGGTGGAGGATTAGTTCCTGGATCTATTACTTTATTAGGCGGAGAACCTGGAATTGGAAAATCTACCTTATTGCTACAAATTGCGTTGGCAATTCCTAAAAGAGTGTTGTATGTTTCTGGTGAAGAAAGTCAGTCGCAAATAAAAATGCGTGCAGAACGACTTCAAACAAACAATACAAATTGCTTAATTTTAACCGAAACCAATACACAACACATTTTTAAAACCATTGAAGAATTACAACCAGAAGTAGTTGTAATTGATTCCATTCAAACCTTACACACCGAATATATTGAAGCTTCTCCTGGATCCATTTCTCAAATACGAGAAACCACTGCGGAATTGATAAAGTTTGCCAAAGAAACTGCTACTCCTGTATTACTAATAGGTCACATTACAAAAGATGGCGCCATTGCAGGTCCAAAAATATTGGAACATATGGTAGATGTTGTATTGCAGTTTGAAGGCGATAGAAATCATGCATACCGAATTTTAAGAGCCAATAAAAACCGATTTGGATCTACGGCTGAATTGGGTATTTACGAAATGCAAAATATAGGCTTACGTGAAGTTAGTAATCCTTCGGAAATCTTAATTTCTCAAAAAGAAGACGACTTAAGTGGAACGGCAATTGCGGCAACCTTAGAAGGTATGCGACCTTTAATGATAGAAGTACAAGCGTTGGTGAGTACGGCTGTTTACGGAACACCTCAACGATCTTCAACGGGCTATGATACAAAACGGTTGAATATGTTATTGGCTGTGTTAGAAAAACGAGCAGGATTTAGATTAGGAGCTAAAGATGTATTTTTAAATATTGCTGGCGGTATAAAAGTAGATGATCCAGCAATTGATTTAGCTGTAATTTCCGCAATATTATCTTCAAATGAAGATGAAGCAATTCCACAAGATGTATGTTTTGCGGCAGAAATTGGCTTGGCTGGTGAAATTAGACCGGTAAACAGAATAGAACAACGAATTATTGAAGCAGAAAAATTAGGCTTTCATAAAATATTTATTTCAAAATTTAATAAGCTTAGCAAAATTCCGAGCGGAATTAAAATTGTAAAAGTCGCCAAAGTGGAAGATATTTACACCAACTTGTTTTCATAAAAAAAACCGAGATAAATTCTCGGTTTTTTTATATTTTTAAATGAACTATTGTTCAAGTTTATTTTTTGTTTACTTCAATAATATATTTTTCCAAAGCCATTGTCATAGAAGGCGTATCTGGAGTTGGAGCAGGAATATTAATTTTTAAACCAGCTTCATTTGCAGCTTTAATAGTTGTATCACCAAAAGCAGCTATACGGGTTTCGTTTTGTTTGAAACCAGGGAAATTTTTAAATAAAGAATCAATTCCTGAAGGTGAAAAGAAGACTAAAACATCATAGTACACGTCGGATAAATCCGTTAAGTCACTTACAACCGTTCTGTAAAAAATCCCTCTATCCCATTTCACATTAATTTCATTCAACAATTGAGGAATAATGTCATTTAATTTATCAGATGATGGTAATAAAAATTTTTCATCCTTATATTTTTTAACAAGCTTAATTAACTCCGGAAAGGTTTTTTCACCTACATAAATTTTACGTTTACGGTATACCACATATTTTTGTAAATAGTAAGCTACAGCTTCTGATTCACAAAAATATTTCATATCGTCAGGTACTGTAAAACGCATTTCTTCTGCTAATCTAAAAAAATGATCAACGGCATTTCTACTAGTTAAAATAAGAGCCGTATAATTTTTTAAATCAATTTTTTGAGCTCTAACTTCCTTTGCAGGAACACCTTCCACATGAATAAACGGCCTAAAGTCTATTTTAACTTTCTGTTTTTCCGATAATTCTAAATATGGAGAATTTTCTACCTTTGGAGCTGGTTGGGAAACCAAAATTGTTTTCACTTTCATAAACTGCAATTTTGTCTTTAAATAGTTAGTTTTAAAACAATCACAATGGGTGATATTTCAAGAGCGCAAAGGTACAAAATAAAATAAAACAAGTTGTTAAAAATTAGGTTTTTATTACTATACATTAATAATGCATACCTAATCACAAAAAGGACTACGGAAACAAACAGTAAAATATTAAAAAACAACATTTCATTAGAAGGTGAATAAGTGTACATCAATAAGAAAGGTAATATCCACAATATCAAATTATTAAAGTAACTTACTTTATCATAAAGCACCTTCTTATAACTCTTTTCAAAGTTTAAAATTACTGCTAAAAACCATTCAATACCAAGCCGAAAACCAAAATATAGTGAGACCCCAATTAGTATTATTAAATAGCCTTTTAACTCAAAAAGCTGATTATTAAATCTAAAAAACGAATTTATATAGAATATTAATAATGATAAAATTAGAAATTTTACAATAAATAATAACATTTGAAAAGTGTTTAAAACCACACTTTTATCCTTACCATAATATATTTGAAGGTATTTTTTTTGAAGAAATAAGGTATTCGTATGAAAAACACGGTTACCAAACAATACTTTCGTTAAGGTAAGAAGTATAAAAGTTATTAAAAAAATAGCTGAAATCCAGTCGTTATTCTGTGAAATTCTAGCTGTAGCTTCAAACATTATAAATTGTAATTTGTTAAAATTGTTAAAAAGCAAAATTAGCAATAAAAAATTTTATCTTTGCGCATAATTTCTACATATGTCAAATGCGCTTGTTATTATCCCTACCTACAATGAAATTGAGAACATTGAAGCTATAATTAGGGCTGTATTTTCTCAAGAAAAACAATTTGACATATTAATTGTCGACGACAGTTCACCAGATGGTACAAATACAACTGTAAAAAAACTGCAACAAGAGTTTTCTAATTTGTTTTTAGAAGTTCGGAAAGAAAAAAACGGATTAGGGACTGCCTACATTCACGGATTTAAATGGGCATTAGCAAAAGAGTACGAATATATTATGGAAATGGATGCCGATTTTTCGCATAATCCAGAAGATTTAATTCGGTTATACAATGCCTGTGCAGTAGATGGTGCTGATTATTCCATTGGTTCTCGCTATTTAAATAATAAAATAAATGTGGTAAATTGGGATTTCAAACGCTTGTTTTTATCCTATTTTGCTTCAAAATACGTACGAATTATTACTCAAACACCAATTTTTGATACCACAGCAGGATTTGTTTGTTATCACCGTAAAGTGTTGGAAAGCATTAATTTAGATAAGATAGAATTTGTTGGATATGCCTTTCAAATTGAAATGAAATTCAATGCGTGGAAAAGAAAGTTTAATCACAAGGAAGTTTCAATTATCTTTACCGACAGAAAAAGAGGCGTTTCAAAAATGAGTACTTCCATTATATCGGAAGCTGTTTTCGGAGTGATTAAAATGAAATTAAAAGGATTACCAAAATAAAAGTATAAAGAACTGAAGTATGAGCTTGACGCTGATTAAGAATGCCCGAATAGTTAATGAAGGAAAAATAATTGAAGGAGATGTATTAATTGATGGGGATTATATTGTAGATATTGACACATCTATTAGTTTAAAATCGTCTTCAACAACAGTAATTGATGCTGAAGGAAAATATTTATTACCAGGTATTATTGATGATCAGGTGCATTTTAGAGAGCCTGGATTAACGCATAAGGCAACCATTGAAACTGAAAGTAGAGCTGCCGTTGCTGGTGGAATTACCTCGTTTATTGAAATGCCAAACACCGTTCCACAAGCTACAACGCAAGAATTGTTGGAAGAAAAATTTGAAATAGCTGCAAAAACATCCTATGCTAACTATTCATTTATGTTTGGTGGAACGAATGATAATTTAGAGGAATTATTAAAAACCGATCCAAAAAACGTAGCTGGTATTAAATTATTTTTAGGTTCTTCAACAGGTAACATGTTGGTGGATGATGAGGAAGTTCTTAAAAAAATATTTTCTTCAACAAAAATGTTAATAGCCGTTCATTGTGAAGATGAAGCCACTATAAAACAAAATTTAGAAACCTATTTAAAAGAATATGGCGATGACATTCCTGTTGAAATGCATCATAAAATTAGAAGCGAGGAGGCTTGTTATTTATCATCTTCAAAAGCTATTAATTTAGCTAAAAAAACAGGTGCGCGTTTACACGTTTTTCATGTTTCAACAGCAAAGGAAACTGCCTTATTTTCAAATAAATTACCTCTTCATAAAAAACAAATTACCGCTGAGGTTTGTGTGCACCATTTATGGTTTGATGAGGAAGATTATAAAACCAAAGGAACCTTTATTAAATGGAATCCTGCAGTAAAAACGAAAAAAGATAAAGAGGGCTTATGGAAAGCATTGTTAGACGATAGAATTGATATTATCGCAACAGACCATGCGCCACATACTTTAGAAGAAAAAAAACAAGTGTACACCAAAGCACCAAGCGGTGGGCCTTTAGTACAACATGCGTTACCTGCTATGCTAAAAGCACATAAAAACGGCTTAATTTCATTAGAAAAATTAGTCGAAAAAATGTGTCATAACCCCGCAATTATTTTCAATATTGAAAAAAGAGGATACATTAAAAAAGGCTATTTTGCTGATTTAGTGTTGGTTGATATTGCATCACCTTGGACTGTTAAGAAATCTAATATTTTATATAAATGTGGATGGTCTCCATTTGAAGGAGATACCTTCTATTCTAAAATAACACATACTTTTGTTAACGGAAATTTAATATACAATAATGGTGTTTTTAACGACACTATTAAAGGCCAACGATTGAAGTTTAATAGATAAATAATGAAAAAACATTTTATCATAGCGCTCCTTAGTTTTTTAGTGATAAGTTGCACAAGCAATACTATTCTTAAAAAACCAGATGATTTAATTCCTAGGGATAAAATGGTTAATTTACTAACTGACCTTTTATTAGCCAATAGCGCAGATAATATTCGGAATACACAGGACAAACGAAACGTACAATATTTTCCTCTTGTATTTGAAAAATACCAAGTAGATAGTGCGCAATTTAGAGCAAGTAATTATTATTACACTTCACGTATTGATGATTATGACAAAATTATGAAAGAAGTTGAAACACGCTTTCAAACTTTAATTGACACATATCAAAAAGAGCAAAGAGAGACCGATTCGCTTAAAAGATTAGAAACAGATTCAATTAGAAGAATACAAAATGGAGGCGTAATTAAACCAACTGTTGAGTAATTATTCTTTTTTATAAGCTGCACAAATTTTTGCAATAACTGTTGAAATTGGTTCGAAATTATAATTTAATGCTTCTTTTATTTTTTCAGAAGAAAATATATTTTTAGTATGAATTGATTTCGCTGAATGTTTTGTAATAATTGGCTGCTTCTTGGAAAATAGGGATAACACCCAAGCTATTCTCCAACCAATTTCACTTAATAAGACAGTTACTTTTACACTCGGTTTTTTAACATTAAAACACGTTGCAATAGTATCAAAAACGTATTTAAAACTCACATTTTCAGCTACTAAAATATAACGTTCATTTTGAATTGGAAAATGCATTAATGAAATCATGATTTTAGCTACATCGGTTACCCCTACAAAACCAGTAATGCCTTCCGTGTAAAAACGTAGTCCTTTTTTAACTTTGCTAAAAATGGCGCCTGATCCAGACTTCCAAAAACCAGCACCTAAAATAATTCCTGGATTTACAATTACAACAGGAACTCCTTCTTGTGACGCACGCCAAACCTCCATTTCCGCAGCATGTTTTGTAATAGCATAGCCATAATTATTTCGTTCAATATTCCATTCATTATCTTCCGTAATAGGTTTATTATGTACCGATTTTTCAATAGTAGCAATGGAACTAACGTAACATAATTTTTTTACAGAATTAGCAATACATAAATTCACCACATTTGTAGTACCTTCAATATTGGTTTTAAGTAACAATTTAAAATCTGAAGGTTTAAATGAAATTAAAGCCGCCGCATGATAGACATGTGTTATTCCTTCAAAAGCTTGTTCTAATTCCACAATATCAGTTATATCCGCTTTTATCCACTCAATTTTTTGAAATAAATTAGAAGGTGAATTATAAAACTCGAAAACTTTTTCAACAGCCTTTAAATTGCTATTTGGTCGAAAAATGGCACGAATCGAATCATTTTCAAGTGATAAATGATACAATAAATGTGCACCTACTAAACCTGTTCCTCCTGTAACTAATATCATTCAACGAAAATATAAAAAATGTTGATGTAATAATAAATTGTTGAATTGTTTATTTGCTAAAAGGTTTAAAATGGTACTGAAAAAATTCACTTGATAAACAGTTAACTACTAAGTAAAATTTTATCTTTGCAAAAATTAAAATTTTAGATGATGAATTTTGTTGAAGAACTACGTTGGAGAGGCATGTTACATGATATTATGCCTGACACTGAGGAATATTTATTAAAAAATAAAACTACAGGTTATATTGGATTCGATCCAACAGCCGATTCATTGCATATTGGAAGTTTAGTGCCAATTATTATTCTAATGCATTTTCAAAAAGCAGGTCACAACCCAATTGCTTTAGTTGGTGGTGCAACAGGAATGGTTGGAGATCCTTCTGGAAAGTCTGATGAACGTAATTTGTTAGATGAAGAAACGTTGGCTAAAAATGTTGCTGGAGTTCAAGGACAATTAGCTCGTTTTTTAAAGTTTGACGCTACGGATATTGAAAATCCAGCAGAATTGGTGAACAATTACGACTGGATGAAGGATATTTCGTTAATTGAATTTGTACGTGATGTTGGTAAACATATTACCGTAAACTACATGATGGCAAAAGATTCTGTAAAAAAACGTTTTGCTGCTGATTCTGAAGTAGGAATGAGTTTTACGGAATTTACCTACCAATTATTTCAAGGATACGATTTTTACCATTTATACAAAGAAAAAAACTGTGTACTTCAAATGGGTGGCTCAGATCAGTGGGGGAATATTACCACCGGAACTGAATTAGTGAGAAGAAAAGCACAAGGAAAAGCCTATGCTATTACTTGTAAATTAATTACAAAAGCGGACGGTACTAAATTTGGAAAAACGGCTGGTGGTAATGTATGGTTAGATGCAGACAGAACATCACCTTATAAATACTACCAATATTGGTTGAATTCATCTGATGAAGATGCTGAAAGCTATATTAAAATATTCACTTTTTTAGACAAAGAAACCATTGAAGCTTTAATTGCTGAGCATAAACAAGCACCGCATTTACGTTTGCTTCAAAAGAAAATTGGAGAAGAAGTTACTGTAATGACACACGGTGTTGAAGCTTATGAAAATGCTATAAAAGCATCCAATATATTATTTGGAAGCTCCACTACAGACGATTTAAAAAGCTTGAATGAACAAACGTTTTTAGATGTGTTTGATGGCGTTCCTCAAGCTGAAATAGAACGTTCGGCTATTGAAAACGGATTAAATATTATTCCTGCTTTTGCTGAAACAGGATTTTTAAAATCCAACGGTGAAGTAAGAAGATCTTTAAACGAAAATGCAATTTCTGTAAATAAAGAAAAAGTAACAGAGGATTTTAACATTACAACGGCCGATTTAATTGCAGATAAGTTTGTTTTGTTACAACGCGGTAAAAAGAATTACTTTTTATTGAGAGTTGTTTAATTTATTGAAAATTTTTATAAAAAATACTGCTGCATTAAACTGCCCCCAAAAAAGTTAGACACTATTTGGGGGCATTTTGTATTATGTATTTCCTCTTAAAGCATCGTCAAAAATTATATGTACTTTTATAAAGTGTGATGAGATCCCTCCGCTGTCGGGATGACAGAGAACTAACAGTCTTGTACACTAGTTGGTTTTTTATAACTATCGACCTTTAAACCTTTGAAACTGTAAACTCACTTCAACACCAGTAAATTACAACCTCTTATATCAGAATTATCAAAGCGACCTAAAACTTCAAAAGTCCCATTAGCATACGTTTTTCCTAAATCTTGTGTGGCAATAAATGAGCACGAGTTTATATTCGCCAAATCAATTACATTAATTCCTCCTGATTTTCCTTCTGGTAAAATAGTTAAGGCATCTTCCGGATCACGAGTTAAAACTTTCATCCAAGGTGGACAGCCAAAAATACCATTCCCTTTGGAATACCCTTGACTTAACAACTCCGTCATTCCATATTCTGAATGAATTTCAGAAACTCCAAAACCTTCTTTTAATATTTGGTGTAATTCTTCTCTAATCAATTCTTTTCGTCTTCCTTTCATACCACCAGTTTCCATAATTATGGTATTTTTAAGGTTGAATTTGTAGGTTTCAACCAAATCTAACAGCGCAAACGAAACTCCAATTAATAGTACTTTTTGGTTATTTTTATCTAATTCTTGCAAATTTTTACGCAATTCTTCTAAATTATTTAGATAAAAGCCACTTTTTGAATTGTTTGATTTTTCAATAAAATCGTTCGCCATATAAATTAAGGAAGAACCATTTCGTTCTAAATACGAAGGTAGTAATGCCAATACAGTATACTCTTCAATACTTCCATAAAAATATTCAAAACCTTTGGTAAAGCTTTCTTCATACACAGAAATATCAGTAACAAAATGTTTACTTTGAGTTTGCCCAGTAGTTCCACTACTCAAAAAAGTTTCTTCAATTTTAGTTGTTGAAGAAAGAATTTTGTGTGATTTGAAAAATTCGATAGGTAAAAAAGGAATTTTACGAACGGAATCAACAGCTAACGGATTAACTTTCAGTAATTTAATAAATTGTTTATACACTGCGTTATGTTGAGCCTGAAATTGGAACACCTCAAGCACAAGTTTCTCGAAATCAGTAGAATTCAACGTATTAAAAATGCTAATTTTCATCATAAAATTGTGAAACATCGCAAAAGTAATGTAAATTTACGCAACCAATTATCTTTTTAGGTATCTTATTAACAATTAAATCACTTACGCATGAGTTTAAATAAACTCATAAAACAGTGTGCGAAGAATGATTCGAAGGCACAAAGCGAAATTTACCAACTATACGCTGGTAAGTTGTACTCAATTTGCCTGAAATATTCGAAAAATAAACAAGAAGCTCAGGACAATTTTCAAGATGGATTTATTACCATTTTTGAAAAAATAGGGCAGTTTAATTTTCAAGGATCATTTGAAGGCTGGGTAAAGCGAGTGATGGTGAATACCGTTTTATTAAAATATAGAAATAAAACAGTGTTAAATATTGTTACTGAAGAAATTCCTGATGAAGTGATTGTTGACATTGATGAGGAAGACGTTTCTTTAGAGTATTTACTGAATCTAATACAAGAATTGCCTGACAGGTACCGTATGGTTTTTAACCTGTATGTTATGGACGGCTATTCGCATAAAGAGATTTCAGAGATGATGCAAATTGCTGAAGGAACATCAAAATCCAATTTAGCAAGAGCACGAGCAATTTTAAAACAAAAAATTGAAGTACATCAAAGTGGTCAACAGTCTGTTTAAGATAATAGTTAGAAGTGAGAGATTTTAAAAATATTGATAGAATATTTCAAGAAAGATTAAAAGATTTTGAGGTGTTACCTCCAAATAAATCTTGGAATTTTATCGAAAAAAAAATTGAGGGTCAACCTAAAAAGCGACGACTGTCCTTTTGGTTACGCCTATCTACTATTGCCGCCATTTTTATGTTGTTATTTAGTGTTGGCACTATTTATTTTATGCCTAATTCTGAATTTTTAAACACTTTTTTTTCTGAAGAATCAATTGTTCCTATAGAAACAAAAAAACCAATAACACTTCCCAAAATCTCCATTAAATTTGAAGAGAATTCTATCACTTTAAATACAAATCTACCTATTATTGAAAATTTAGACAGTAACGAAGCCTCTATAAACAAGGAGAAAACGGAAGAAAACTTGGCAGTTGAAGAAGACAAAGAGTTATATTCAGAAACAAATGCCTTAGGTACAGAGAAACCGAAAACAAGCTCCTACAAAAAAAATAAGAAATCGTTGAACGATCTTACTAAATCCTCAAAATTTACAGTAGCAACTATATTTGCACCAATTTACATCAACTCTTTTGGTGATGGTTCAGGGGTGGATGCAGAGTTTAAAAACAATCCAACTTCAGGAAATTCATCCTATTCCTACGGTGTTAAATTTGCCTACGAAATAAATGATAAATTTAGCATTCAATCTGGAGTAAATCTTATTAATTTAGGATACACAACTAATGATGTGTACATTAATTCAGGTGTTGCAGTGGTCGGTTTTTCAAATATATCTTCACAACCCATTTTTTCTAAAAGTGAAAAATCGCTACCTTCAAAAAGTAGATCTATTAATTTATTTGAATCAAATAAGGGAAATTTAAATCAGGTTTTTGGCTATGTTGAAATTCCTGTTGAATTAAAATATAGTATTACAAATGGTCAATTTGGAATAGATTTGGTAGGTGGATTTAGTACTTTATTATTAAATAGAGATGAAGTTTTTATTGAAACTAACAATTATTCTCAAAGTTTAGGAGCATCAAACAATTTACGGTCTATTAATTTCAGTGGAAACATTGGAATTGATATTGATTATTTATTGCACAAAAATTTATACATCAATGTTTCACCGATGTTTAAAATGCAAACAAATACTTTTTCAAAAAATTCTGGAAGTATTTTACCTTACTATTTAGGAGTGTATACAGGTATAAATTATAAATTTTAGTTAGCTTATTTCGGTTGGCTACTAAATATAATTAAAGAAAGGTATTTAAAACTTAAAATACCTTTCTTTATCAATTACCAAATCTAAACAAACTTACTTCTTCTTTTTGTGTTTCAAAATTTTAGCATCCACATAATAAATAATGCTTTCTGAAATATTTTTTAGCAAATCGCCTACTTTTTCAAATTTCTTCATAACAATTAAAGCTGTTAAATATTGCTTTACCAATATGGGGTTTTTAACTACCTCATCTGCAATAACATGAAAGGCATTTGCGTTTATTTCATTGATAATTTTATCCTTCTTAAACACTTTTCTTGCTACTTTAATATTCTCTTCAGCATAGGCAGTTAAAACATCTTTAAACATACTATCCAACGTTTCAAACATCAACCCGAATTGCAATTTTTCAGCTAATTCAGGTGAAATTTTCTCATTCAAATCATTGGTGTGGTTTGCAATATCACACGCCTGATCGCCAATACGCTCTAAATTATAGTGAATTTTAAGCAACGCCAAGGCAAAACGCAAATCCGTTGCCACTGGGTTGTATAAGGCTATAAAATTATCTGTATCTCTTTCAATTTTTAAATCCAGCGCATTTACCTTATTTTCTTTTAAAATAACTTCTTCAGCTATATCCGTATCAAAATTAATAAATGCCTCGTATGCTTGTTGCACTTGATTATAACACAAACCCAACATTTCATCACCAATTTTACTTAAATCAGCTCTTTGCTCATCAATATTTATCATAATTCACTGTTTTTAACCAAATCTACCTGTAATGTAGTTTTCGGTTTGTTTATTTGAAGGGTTTGTAAAAATCTTTTTTGTTTTGTCGAATTCAATCAATTCACCTAAGTAAAAGAAGGCTGTATAATCGCTAATTCTGGATGCTTGTTGCATATTATGCGTTACAATTATAATGGTATAATCCTCTTTTAAATGATGAATTAACTCTTCAATTTTAGATGTTGAAATTGGGTCTAATGCTGAAGTTGGTTCGTCCATTAACAATATAGAAGGTTCCACCGCCAACGTTCGTGCAATACATAAACGCTGTTGCTGACCACCTGACAACGCCAAAGCCGATTTCTTTAAATTATCTTTTACTTCTTCCCAAAGATCCGCTTGTCTCAATGCTTTTTCAACACGTTGATCAATTAGTTTTTTGTCTTTTATACCTTGAATTTTCAAGCCGTAAGCAACGTTTTCAAAAATAGACTTCGGAAACGGATTTGGTTTTTGAAATACCATACCAATTTCTTTTCGTAATTCTTCAACATTTACTTTTTTCTTATAAATACTATCGCCATTAATTTTAATTTTTCCTTCCATTCGGAAACCTTCCACATAATCATTCATTCTATTGAACAACCGTAAAAATGTCGATTTTCCACATCCAGATGGGCCAATAAAAGCAGTGACTGTATTTGGTTTAATGCTCATATCAATACCTTTAATTGCATTGAAATCGCTATACCAAACTTTTACATCTTTCGCTTCAATTCTTGAACCTGTATTTATTGTTTCATCTTCCATAACTTCAGAAGACTTTATTTTTATATCATTTATTTTTTCCATGATTATTTCATTCTCTTTTGCCATCTATTTCTAAAATACACAGCGATTCCATTCATTACAAATGTAATTAACAGTAAAATAATAATTGCCGCAGCTGCATTTTCAATAAAGCCATGTTGCGGACGCGAAATCCAGTTAAATATTTGAATTGGCAGTACTGAAAACTCGTCCATTGGGTTTGTAGGTGCAAATGGTACATACGCTAAAGCTCCAACCACAATTAACGGAGCTGTTTCACCAACGGCACGTGATAATGCCAATATAACTCCTGTTAAAATTCCACCGCCAGAAGCTGGTAACACTTGGTTCCAAATTGTTTGCCATTTTGAAGCGCCTAATGCGTACGAAGCATCACGAATGGAATGTGGTACTGCTTTTATAGCTTCACGAGTCGCAACAATTATTATAGGTAAAATTAATAAGGACAAGGTTAATGCTCCTGCTAAAACACTTGCGCCTAAACCCATTATTCTTACAAAAACTTCCAATCCTAAAAGTCCATAAATAATAGATGGAACTCCAGCTAAGTTGGAAATATTAATTTCTAATAGTGCAGATAACCTGTTCTTTTTACTGTATTCTTCCAAATAAACACCTGCTGCAACGCCCACTGGAAAAGCAACAATAGTTGTTAAAAACAATATCCAAATACTTCCCATTAAAGCAGTATAAATTCCTGCTTTTTCTGATTTACGTGAAGGTAAATTTGTAATAAAACTCCAATCAATTCTTGTTATTCCGTCAATTAAAATATTTCCAATAAAAAATACTAAAACTATTAAACCGAATAAAGTACACGCTATTCCCCAAAACTTAAATAGCTGATCTTTCAACCTGTTTTTTTGAATGCTATTCATATTTTTCTTGGTATTTTTTTCTGATTCTATAACT
>JAGPIQ010000022.1 GCA_018054895.1 Lutibacter sp.
TTGTTGATAATATGAGATTATCAGTAATAGCAAACAATTTATTCTTTATCTATAAAGATGCTCCGTTCGACCCGAATATTGCTTCAAGTACCGGAATTGGACTACAAGGTGTTGATATTTATGGTCAGCCATCTACAAGAAGTATAGGATTAAACATTAACGTAAATTTCTAAGAAAATGAATAAACTACTAAAATATACACTAACATCAATTGTAGCTGTTAGTTTAATAAACTGTACGGGTGACTTTGAGGACATCAATACGGATCCAAATGGAATATCAAACCAAAGTTTGGCCCAAATGAACAATCATATTGGTGGTTCATTTACACCCATGTTTTTAAATGTAATTAATGTAACTCCAGCTTGGAATTTTCAATTACAACAAAATTTAATGGGCGATGTATATTCAGGATATATGACGCCTCCAACTCCTTTTGCAGGGAACGTAAATAACATGACGTACTCTTTAGTTGATGGTTGGAACGGTTTCCCTTGGAGTGATGCCTACGGAAATGTAATGCCATTTGTGTTAGATGTAAAAAACGCAGTGAAAATTGATGGTGATGAATCAGGAATGAAATTTGTGCATTTAGCAAATATTATTAGAGTAACTGCAATGCATAGAGTTTCGGATATTTATGGACCAATTCGTTATACAAAATTTGACGATTACAAAACTACAGGTCAATACGATTCTCAAGAAGTTGCCTATAAAGCATTTTTTAGTGAATTGGGTGCTGCTATAGATGGTTTAGAAATGTATCAAACCGATGGGCAATTTATTCCTTTTGATATGTCTTCCTTAGGTGGTGATATTGCAAAATGGAGAAAATATGCCAATTCATTAAGATTGCGTTTAGCAATGCGAATTGTAAAAAAAGATCCAGCTTTGGCAAAGGCACAAGGAGAATTATCATTAGCAAGTAACGCAGGTTTGTTAGATGCTACAGATATGTTTATCAATACAGGTTTTACAAATCCAATAGCTACAATTAGTGGTTCTTGGGGTGATATTAGAATGAGTGCTGAAATGGAATCTATTTTAAAAGGTTTTAAAGACAATAGAATCAGTAAATATTTTAATCCAGCAGAAGCGCCTTCATTAGCTGGGGCATATAAAGGAATTAGAATGGGAATTGCCATTGAAGCAAAAGGTCAATATATTGGACATTCCACCGTAGGAAGTGTAGTTGATGGTGAAACCATGCAATGGATGTCTGCTTCTGAAGTGCATTTTTTAAAGGCTGAAGCTGCGCTACGTGGTTGGTCTGGTGCAGGAGATGCAAAAACAAATTATGAAAATGGAGTGAAGGCTTCTTTCATACAACATAATGTGGCTGGAGTTGATGCTTATTTAGCAGATAACACAAGTACACCGGCGGATTTTGTAGATGCCTTAAACCCAGTAAATAATATTGCTTATGCAAGTGAAGTTAAAATTGCATATAACTCGGCTGGTACAAATGAAGAAAAATTAGAGCAAATTATCACTCAAAAATGGATAGCTATGTTTCCTGATGGTCAAGAAGCTTGGAGTGAGTTCAGAAGAACAGGCTATCCAAAAATATTTCCTGTTGTAATAAATAATAGTGGTGGAACAATTGATACGAATATTCAAATTAGAAGAATAAATTTTGTTGAAAATGAAAAAAATACCAACGCAGCAAATGTTACTACCGCTGTAGGTTATTTAAATGGACCGGATAATGGAGGAACAAGGCTTTGGTGGGATAAAGCAGGAAGTAATTTCTAATATAATTTTTAAGTTGAGTTTGGTTTAAATTAAAAAAACAAACGGGTACTTATTCATTCCCGTTTGTTTTTTATAGTTAGAAAATAGCTTTTGGTCGAAAAAAACATCATAAACAAAAGGCATTTGATAATTTTACAATACAATATTCTTAAATAATTGATAATATGACAACTATGCCAGCATCTAAAATAAAATACCTACCAGCAGGACAATTTGAAGACACTCGATTCGAAAAAATTCATAATATTGTTTTTTCAAACTCTGTTGAAGCTTCCATTTGCGTAGCACAAGAAATAGCCGAATTAATAAGAACGAAACAAAAAAACAACGAACAATGTGTTTTAGGTTTAGCTACTGGTTCTTCACCCGTTAAAGTATATGAAGAGTTAGTAAGAATGCACCAAGAAGACGGATTAAGTTTTTCAAATGTTGTTACTTTTAATTTGGATGAATACTATCCAATGGATAAAAACAGCGTACATAGTTACTATTATTTTATGCACCAACATTTATTTAATCATGTAGATATAAAACCTGAAAATATAAATATCCCAAACGGATCTGTCTCTGTTGAGGAATTACATCAATATTGTATAGATTACGATTTAAAAATAAAAGAGCACGGAGGGTTAGATTTTCAGCTATTAGGAATTGGAAGAACAGGCCATATTGGTTTTAATGAGCCAGGATCACACTATAATTCAGGTACCAGAACTATTACATTAGATCATGTAACAAGAGAAGATGCCGCACCTTCATTTTTGGGAATTGAAAATGTTCCCAAAAAGGCTATTACCATGGGAATTGGCACCGTTAAAAAGGCAAAAAGAATTGTTTTATTAGCTTGGGGTCATAATAAAGCATCTATTGTAAAAGATACTATTGAAGGTGAAATAACGGCTGAAGTTCCAGCAACATATCTTCAAGAACATACCAATACTACCTTTATTTTAAATGATGAAGCTTCACAAGATTTAACGCGTTTAAATACGCCTTGGATGGTTGGTCCTTGTATTTGGACGGAAGAGTTAATAGGTAAAGCAATTATTTGGTTGTGTAAAACAACAGGAAAATCAATTCTGAAATTAACAGACAAAGATTATAACAATAATGGAATGTCCAGTTTATTATCGGAAGAAGGTACTGCGTATGATATAAACATTAAAATGTTCAATAAATTACAACATACCATAACAGGTTGGCCTGGTGGAAAGCCGAATGCTGATGATTCATCAAGACCAGAAAGAGCAATTCCTAATAAAAAAAGAGTGCTTATTTTTAGTCCACATCCTGATGATGATGTTATTTCAATGGGAGGAACATTTGATAGATTAGTAGATCAAGGGCATGAAGTGCATATCGTTTACCAAACTTCAGGAAATATAGCCGTTTCAGATTATGAAGCCCTAAAATATGCGGAAGTAGTGAAAGATGTAAATTCAGGCAGTGTAAATATTGATGTAATTATTGAAAAATTAAAATCGAAAAGTGATGCGATTGAAGATGCGATTGAAGTTAGAAATTTAAAAGGATTAATACGAAAAAGAGAATCTTTAGCAGCAACTCGTTTTTTGGGTGTTCCAGATAAAAACGTTCATTTTTTAAACCTTCCTTTTTATGAAACAGGAACAGTTAAAAAGAATCCAATTAGTAAAATAGATATTGATATTGTTACAAATATAATTGCAACCATTCAACCACACCAAATATTTGCGGCGGGAGATTTAGCAGATCCACACGGAACACATAAGGTTTGCTTAGATGCTATTTTTGCGGCTTTAGAAATTTTAAAACCTAAAAAATATATGGATGATTGTTGGGTTTGGTTGTATAGAGGTGCTTGGCACGAATGGGATATTCACCAAATAGATATGGCAGTTCCAATGAGTCCAGACCAAGTGTTGAAAAAAAGAAAAGCTATATTTTTTCATCAATCTCAAAAAGATGGTGTGATGTTTCAAGGAAACGATACGCGTGAATTTTGGGTGCGAGCAGAAGAAAGAAATAATGAAACTGCACGAAAATATCATCAATTAGGTTTGGCAGATTATGCTGCTTTGGAAGCTTTTAAAAGATACTATTATTAAAAAAAAACACCATGAAAAAAACCCTATTCTATTTTATATTATTTTTTGTAATTTCTGGTTGGAGTCAATCGAATGAGTTGAATTTAATGCCGTGGCCACAGGAAGTTGTGTTGGGGAATTCAAAATTTGAAATTCAACCAAATTTCACAATTGTTGTTCACCAAGAAAAAACAAAAAGAATTGAAATAGCAACCACTAAATTTATGGAAAGATTAAGTGGTAGAACGGGCGTTTTTTTTGAAAATGGATTTGCTTTTAATTCAAATGAAATAAAAAATCCAACTGTAGAAATTTTCTATAGAAGAGCTGGAAAATTAGAAATTAATGAAGATGAATCGTATCAATTACAAGTTTCATCAACAAAAATTAATATCAACGCTACAACGGATATTGGTGTAATCTATGCCTTAGAAACATTGTTGCAATTGGTGGAAAATAACGAGACTTCGTATTATTTTCCAGAGGTTATTATTAATGATTCTCCGCGGTTTACATGGCGTGGATTAATGATTGATGTGGCACGTCATTTTCACCCTGTGGATGTTTTAAAACGAAATTTAGATGCCATGGCGTCTGTTAAAATGAATGTTTTTCATTGGCATTTAACAGATGATCAAGGATTTAGAATTGAGTCGAAAACGCATCCAAAGTTGCATCAATTAGGTTCTGAAGGATTGTATTATACGCAAGAACAAATAAAAGAAGTAGTACAATATGCGTCAGACAGAGGAATCAGAGTGGTGCCAGAAGTGGATGTTCCAGGTCATGCAACTGCAATTTTAACGGCATATCCTGAAATTGGAAGTAAAGATACTATTTATGCTATCGAACGTTTTTCGGGAGTTTTTGACCCTACTTTAGATCCTACAAACGAAAAAACCTATGAAATTTTAGGTGATTTGTTTGGTGAAATGGCTTCGTTGTTTCCAGATAAATACTTTCATATTGGCGGTGATGAAAATGAAGGAAAGCATTGGGATGAATCAACACATATTCAAGCATTTAAAAAGAAACATAATTTACAATCTAATCACGATTTACAAACGTTTATGAACATTCGTTTGGAAAAAATTTTAGCAAAGCACGGAAAATCTGTCATGGGTTGGGAAGAAATTATGACGGATAAAATGCCAACTTCAGCATTAATTCATTCTTGGAAAGGTGCAAATGAAGGTCTTACTGCAAGAAGTTCCTTATTTGCAGCCGCTAAAAAAGGATACAATACCGTTCTTTCAAATGGTTATTATATAGATTTAATGCAGCCAGTAATTGAACATTATTTGGTTGATCCATTACCTAAAAACAATAATTTATCGGAAATAGAAAAAGCACGAGTTTTAGGTGGTGAAGCAACAATGTGGAGTGAATTAGCTACAAAAACAACTATAGATTCACGGTTATGGCCAAGAGCCGCCGCAATTGCTGAGCGTTTTTGGTCTTCGGGTGATATTGTAGACGTTTCAAGTATGTATAAACGGTTGGATGTTGTAAGTTTTCGATTGGAAGAATTAGGAATTACACATATTAGAAATAGAGATGTTATTTTAAGAAACATTACTAATAATCAAAATATTGAGGCGTTAGTTACTTTAACAAAAGTATATGAACCCATAAAAATTTATTCAAGAAACGCCGGTGGAACGGAGTATAAAACATATTCGCCGTTTACGTTATTTGCAGATGCTTGTACGGCTGATGCCAGTGATGGTATTATTTTTAAAGCATTAGTACATAATTTTATTTCAACAAAAAGTGAAAATAGTAAAGCTGAAATTATTTCTTATTTAAAAAAATGGGCGTCAAATTATGCACAGTTTCTTCAAATTAAAAAAGGAAGTCCGTTGTTGAAAAATATAGAACCTTTATCTAAAAATGTATCGGGAATTTCAACAACGTTGTTGTCAATTATAAATAGTGAAACATTGAATAAAAGCGATTCTGAAAATTGTATGCAGCAACTTTTGGAAATTGAAAAACCAGTGGAAGATGTTGAATTAATAATTGCAAAAGACTTGAAAAATTTAGCTACCTTTTTAATTGAAGCGAAAAAAGGGAAAGGTTTTTCAAAAAAAACACTTCAAAAAAAATAAAATTGAACCCTTTAAAATTTACAAAATGTTATTAATTGCGGATAGCGGATCAACCAAGTGCGATTGGGTTCTTTTCAAAAATAAAGATGCTGAACCCATTAAAATTAGAACCAAAGGTTTAAATCCTTCCATTTTAAATAAGGAGGCGCTTCAAAAAATAATTTCTGAAAACACACAGCTTGCAGGCTATAAAGATGCTATAAGTGTTATTCATTTTTATGGTGCAGGTTGCAATACCTCGGATACTATAAAAACAATGGAAAGTATTTTTTTAACGCTTTTTAAAAATGCAAAATCTGTTGTAAAGGAAGATACCATGGCGGCTATAAAAGCATCTACAAATGATCCAGCGGTAGTCTGTATTTTAGGAACCGGTTCTAATTGTTGTTTTTTTGACGGAAATCAAATCATTCAAAAAGTACCAGCAATGGGGTATTTATTAATGGATGAAGCCAGTGGGAATTATTTTGGGAAGGAATTGTTGAAATGCTACTATTACAATCAAATGCCAGAAGGGCTTAAAACGTTGTTTGAAAGTGAATTTAATTTAAGTGAAAATGAAGTCATTAAACAATTGTACCAGTCTGAAATGCCCAATAAATATTTAGCGGAATTTGCTATTTTTTTATTTCAACATAAAACAGATAGTGTTATGGAGAAAATTATAAATGAGGGAATTCATAAATTTATAGATAACAATATTTTACAGTTTAAGGAGGAGTTAAAATCGGTACCTCTATATTTTGTAGGTTCAATTGGGTATTACGCTCAGGATTTTATAAATGTAGCATTGAAAAAAAATGGACTAAGAGCTTCCCGATTTATAAAAAGACCCATTGATAATTTGATTCATAAATTGAAAGTAGAAACATTTCAATAAATACATTAAGAAAATTTTAACACCTTGAAACAGGGGAAACGGACTTATTAAACGACTTACTCATAAATATTGTTTAATTTTGTTAATTCTTATGGTAAGAAACCCTGTTTTTAATATGAAAAAATTACTTTTATTTCTTTCACTATTCACTTTTTCAATTGGTTTTTCGCAAATTCATGATCCCGTAAAATGGTCAACTTCTGTTGAAAAAGTTTCAGAAACGGAATATGATTTAATTATAACTGCTGCTATTGAAAAAAATTGGCATTTATATTCTCAAAATGTGCCTGCAGATGGACCAATTCCAACTGCTTTTACGTTTGAAAAAACGTCAAATTTTCAATTAACTGGAAAAACTTCCGAAGAAAAAGGACATACAGTAGATGATCCTGTTTTTGGAATGAAAATTAAATATTTTGAAAACAAAGCAGTTTTCAAACAACGCATAAAATTACTTTCAAAAGAAAATTTTGAAGTAAAGGGAGCTGTGGAATTTATGGTGTGTGATGATGCTAATTGTTTACCACCAACGGATGTAGATTTATCCTTTTCAATTCCTGTAAATGCAGTTAATTTTGCAGCACCAATTATGAGTGCAACTGAGGAAAACGATACGATTGTTGCAACAGTTTCTGAACCAACCAAAATTACAGAATCAACTACTATAAAAACTAAAAAATCTTCAGATAAAGGATTGTTAACCATTTTTATCATTGCGTTTTTCTCTGGTTTTGCAGCATTATTAACACCTTGCGTGTTTCCTATGATTCCAATGACGGTTAGTTTTTTCACCAAACAAAGTAAAAGTAGAGCTGCAGGAATTAGAAATGCCATTATTTATGGTGCTTCTATCATAATAATTTACGTGGTTTTAGGTTTGTTGGTGAGTGTTATTTTTGGCGCAGATGCACTAAATGCATTATCAACAAATGTTTGGTTTAATGTTATATTCTTTTTGTTATTAATTCTTTTTGCAGTATCGTTTTTAGGTGCTTTTGAAATTGTATTACCAAGTAGTTGGGGAACAAAAGTAGATCAACAGGCAGATAAAGGTGGATTGATTGGTATTTTCTTTATGGCATTAGCGTTGGCTATTGTTTCATTTTCTTGTACAGGACCCATTGTTGGAACTTTATTAGTAGAAGCTGCAGCAGGTGGAAGTCAAATAGGGCCAATTATAGGAATGCTAGGTTTTTCATTAGCATTGGCAATTCCATTTGCGTTATTTGCAGCGTTTCCGGGTTGGTTAAATTCGTTGCCAAAATCGGGCGGATGGTTAAATACCGTAAAAGTTGTTTTAGGATTTTTAGAATTAGCTTTAGCATTTAAATTTTTATCGAATGCCGATTTAGTGTTGCAATTACATTGGTTAGAGCGTGAAGTGTTTTTAGCAATTTGGATTGCTATTTTTGGAACGTTGGCTTTGTATTTATTCGGAAAAATTCAATTACCGCATGATTCACCAACACAGCATATTTCTGTAGGAAGGTTAGGTTTAGCAATACTATCATTAACCTTCACTATTTATATGATTCCAGGATTGTGGGGAGCACCATTAAATTTAATTAGCGCATTTCCACCAGCGCAGCATTATGCAGAATCGCCTTACGGAGTTGGATTTACAAAATTAGGAAGTGCTTCAATAGAAAATCATTCAGAATTACCAGAAGGAGCGCACATAATGCCACCTCATAATATTATGGCTTTTAATGATTATGATTTAGGAGTTGCGTATGCTAAAACGGTAAACAAACCAATAATGTTGGATTTTACGGGGCACGCTTGTGTAAATTGTCGTAAAATGGAACAGCATGTTTGGGTGAAAGATGAAATTCTTCCAATATTAAAAAATGATGTAGTTTTAATATCTTTGTATGTAGATGATAAACGACCTCTGCCAGCTGGTGAAGAAATAGAATCGAAATTACGACCAGGTAAAAAATTAAAATATATAGGGCAAAAATGGAGTGAATTTCAAACTATAAAATATGGTGCAAATGCGCAACCATTTTATGTGCTATTAAATGTTAACGAAGAAAAATTAAATGAACCAGTTGCTTATACACCAGACGCAGTGGAGTATCATAATTGGTTAAAAAATGGATTATCAAATTTTAAAAACAAAAATTAAGAACATGAAAAAATTAGTATATTTTGTAAGCTTTGTATTGCTTGTAACATCTTGTAAAAAGGAAGAAGTGAAAGATTATGTTACTTTATCAGGTGCAATTATGAATAAAAATTCTGAGTTGTTAGTTGTAAGATCTCAAGAATACACAAAAACAATAATGGTAAATGAAGATGGAACATTTTCTGATACTTTAAAAGTAGTAACAGGTGTTTATAATTTATTTGATGGTACTGAAAACACGCCAATATATTTAAAAAATGGATTCGATTTAGAGGTTTCATTCGATGCTAAGAAATTTGATGAATCTATAAAATACGCAGGAGTTGGTGCAGAACCAAATAATTATTTGGCAGCAAGATCCTTAAAACAAGAAGCTGTTTTTGAAGATGAAGCAATGTTTGAATTAGAAAAAACGGCATTCAATCAAAAATTAGCAGGTATTAAAGCTGGTTTTACAGATCTTTTAAAAAACAGTCAAAATTTAGATTCATTATTTGTCAATGATGAGTTGAGTGGAATTGAAGGTTTTACCAACTATCTTTCTCAGTATTATGAGGAAAAACAGTTATTAAGTGCTGTTTTAGGAAAAGGAAGTGACTCACCTAAATTTGTAAATTATGAAAATTTTAATGGAGGGAAAACGTCTTTAGACGATTTAAAAGGAAAGTATGTATATATAGATGTTTGGGCAACATGGTGCGGCCCTTGTAAAGCTGAAATTCCTTTTTTGAAAGAAGTTGAAAAAGCATACCACGGAAAAAATATTGAATTTGTAAGTATTTCTGTAGATGAAGCTAAAAACCATGAAGCGTGGAAAAAAATGGTTTCTGACATGCAATTAGGAGGAGTACAATTGTTTGCAGATAACGATTGGAGATCAGATTTTATTCAAGCGTATAAAATTACTGGAATTCCACGTTTTATATTAATTGATCCTCAAGGTAAAATTGTTGCTCCTGATGCACCAAGACCTTCATCAAACGAATTAAAAACACTATTTGATAGTTTAAGTATTTAATAAAAAAAAGATTGTTGAAAATATGGATGCTAATGAAATGAATACCAATATTTCGAATTTAGAACTGTATTTTCAACAATTTAAAAAAAATATAGTTGGCGAAAACCAAGAATTTGAATCGCCTTTTGGAACCAAAAAAATAGTTTATACAGATTGGACAGCAAGCGGAAGGTTTTATCGCCCAATTGAAGAAAAAATACTGCATGAATTTGGTCCTTTTATTGCAAATACACATACCGAAACTTCGGTAACGGGTTCGGCAATGACCATGGCATATCATAAAGCCAGAAACATTATTAAAGCGCATGTAAATGCCAGTATTGATGATGTTTTAATAACAGATGGGGCTGGAATGACAGGCGTTGTTAATAAATTTCAGCGTATTTTAGGGTTGAAAGTTTCTGAAAACATCAAAAATTACACAACGATTCCGGAAGAAGTTCGTCCTGTGGTTTTTATTTCACATATGGAACATCATTCCAACCAAACTTCGTGGTTGGAAACCATTGCAAAAGTGGAGATTATTCCATGTAATTCAGAAGGGTTGATTTGTTTTGATAGTTTCGAAAAATTATTGATTCAATATAAAGATCAGCCTATAAAAATAGCTTCAGTAACTGCGTGTTCCAACGTAACTGGTATTCGTACGGATTATTATAAAATTGCGAAAATAATTCACCAAAACGGCGGATTGTGTTTTGTAGATTTTGCGTGTTCGGCACCGTATGTAAATATTGATATGCATCCTTCAGATAAAGAATCGTATTTGGATGCTATTTTCTTTTCACCACACAAATTTTTAGGCGGTCCAGGATCTTCTGGTGTGCTGGTTTTCAATAAAAAGTTATATAAAAATTTAATTCCAGATAATCCAGGTGGTGGAACGGTCAACTATACTAACCCTTGGGGAGGTCATGATTATGTGGGTGATATTGAAACCCGTGAAGATGGTGGAACTCCAGGGTTTTTACAAACTATTAAAACAGCACTTTCTATTCAGTTGAAAGAAAAAATGGGTGTTGAAAATATATTAAAACGCGAACATGAAATCAATGAAATTGTATTTGAAAAACTTTCAGCAATTTCAAATTTACAGATTTTAGCCAGTCAACATACCAACCGATTGGGGGTTTTTTCATTTTATATAAAAAATGTACATTTCAATTTAGTGGTAAAACTATTAAATGATCGTTTTGGAATTCAAACACGAGGCGGATGTTCATGCGCCGGTACGTATGGTCATTTTTTATTACACCTAGATCAGCAGACTTCAAAAGTAATTGAAAAACAGATTTTAGAAGGTTGTTTAGTGGAACGTCCTGGTTGGATTCGTATGTCTATTCACCCAACTATTTCAACAGAAGAAGTATTATTTGTGTGTGAAAGCATTCAGCAAGTTGCTGAAAATCATCAAATTTGGATACAGGACTATACCTACAATTCCAATAAAAACGAATATATCCATAAAAGTAATAACCACGTAGAAATGGATTTAGTAAATAAATGGTTTGATAACTGACAAGGTGAAAACAAATTTTTATATTTGATCCCTTAAAATGAATGGATGGATAGTTTTATTTTTTTTCTAAAAGCTGGCTTATTTCACGTACTTGATTGGAGAGCTTACGACCACATTTTATTTTTAATTGCATTAGCCGTTGTCTACGATTTTAAAAATTGGAAAAGGGTACTTTGGTTAATAACCTTGTTTATTATTGGGCATTCAATAGCATTAATTTTAGCGATATACGGTGTAATAATAGTAAGTGTAAAATGGATTGAATTTTTAATTCCGTTGACCATAATTATAACAGCTTTGGTTAATATTTTCTATGGAAAAAACACGGCAAAACAAACAAAATCCAACACTAATTTAATTTTTGTGCTATTTTTTGGATTGATTCACGGACTCGGTTTTTCAAATCATTTTGAAAGTTTAATAGGGTCAAATAATAAATTTTTATCGTTGTTGGAATTTTCCTTAGGAATTGAGTTAGGTCAAATTTTAATAGTAATTGTGGTTTTAAGTAGTGGTTTTTTGGTGCAAAAGGTATTTCGATATTCAAAAAAAGAATGGATATTAATACTGTCCTCTTTTGTAACTGGTGTTACGCTTCCTATGTTAATTAGTAGAATTTTTTGGTAAAAGTTTAACTGCAAAAAGGATAAAATATTTTTACCTTAGACGTTTTTAAAAAAGTTATGAGTAAAAAACAATTGAAATACGATCAGGCCTACATGCGAATGGCGTTAGAATGGGCAAAGTTGTCGCATTGTGAACGAAAACAAGTTGGAGCCTTAATTGTAAAAGACAGAATGATTATTTCCGATGGTTTTAACGGAACTCCTACAGGCTTTGAAAATTGTTGTGAGGAAGAAGGAAATACAAAATGGTATGTGCTTCATGCTGAGGCAAATGCAATATTAAAAGTAGCATCATCTACACAATCATGTAAAGACGCCACATTATATATTACGCTTTCACCGTGTAAAGAGTGCAGTAAATTAATTCACCAAAGCGGTATTAAACGCGTAGTGTACGCAAACCAGTATAAAGATATTTCAGGGGTTGAATTTTTGGAAAAAGCTGGAGTTGAATTAACATATCTTAAAGATTTATAATGAGTAAAAACAAGACATATTTACCATTGATAATTGGTATTGCTGTTGCAGTAGGTATTGGTTTAGGAGCGTTATTAAATTTTAATAATACGTCTATTTTGTTTAGTTCTAATTCAAACGAAGCGAAAATAAAAAAACTTATTAATTATATTCAGTATGATTATGTAGATGAGGTGGATACTGATAGCTTGTTAGATAATGCTATTGCTACCATGCTTTTAAAATTGGATCCACATTCGGTTTATATTCCCAAAGAGGATTTGGGGAGAGTTACCGAAAGTATGGAAGGTAAATTTGTTGGAATTGGGGTTACTTTTTTGGTGTATAAAGATTCGGTGGCTGTTACAAGTGTTATTGATGGTGGACCGAGTAAAAAAGCAGGTTTAAAGGCTGGAGATCGTATATTAACTGCTGAAAAAGACACGTTGTTTGGTGAAAGTATTATAAAGAAGGCTAGAGTTAGTGAATTAGAAAGAAATACGTTTGAAGGAAGTAGAAAAGTAAGTGATGCTATTATAGAATCATTGAAAGGTGAACCAAAGACAACCGTTAATATCACAGTGTATAGAAAGTCGGAAAATAAAATTTTAAAATTTGCGATTGCACGTGGTGAAGTTCCTATAAAAAGTGTTTCATCGTACTATATGATTAATAGTAAGTTAGGGTACATAAATGTGGAACGTTTTTCTAGAACTACCTATAATGAATTTAAAGTAGGTTTAGATGAATTAATAACGAAGGGAATGGAATCCTTAGTGCTAGACCTACGTGGAAACCCCGGCGGATATATGGATATTGCCAATAAAATAGTGGATGAATTTTTGAGTGATGGAAAGTTAATTGTCTTCACAAAAAGCAAAAATGGCGAAATTGAAAAATCATTTGCTACCAAAAAAGGTGATTTTGAACATGGGAATGTGTATGTTTTAATTGATCAAAATTCGGCTTCAGCCAGCGAAATTGTTTCAGGAGCATTGCAAGATAACGATAAAGGAACCATTGTTGGACGTAGGTCCTTTGGTAAAGGATTGGTACAACAAGAAATGGATTTAGGCGATGGTTCTGCTGTTCGTTTAACGGTTGCACGTTATTATACTCCAACAGGTCGTTCTATTCAAAAACCCTATCATTTAGAAGATTCAAAAGCCTATGAAAATGATTATATTGAACGTATTCACAATGGCGAATTACTTTCAAGAGATAGCATTAAAGTAGATGATGATTTAAAATACAAAACACCTAAAGGAAAAATTGTATATGGTGGTGGAGGTATCATTCCAGATGTTTTTGTGCCTATTGATACAGTCAGTAATTTTAATAGTGGAATGTTGTTATATTTAAATGAATTTTCATTTAAATATATTGACAATCACAGAGCTACAATGAGCAAATTAACTTTAGATGAATTTGTAAATAGTTTTGATAAAGACAATAAAATAATGAAAGCCTATATTAAAGAATTAGGTTGGAACAAACCGATTCCTAAAAAGGAGATAGCCTATTTTAAACTGTATTTTGATGCTTTTTTTGCACGGAATCTATTCGACCAAACCGGTTATAATGTAATTACACATAAACAGGATAAAATGATTTTAAAAGTGTTAGAATTGGAAGCTAAAAAATAATGGTAGACGAAAAAAAGAAAATATATTTTGTTTCAGACCAGCATTTTGGAGCACCAACGGCGCAACAAAGTAAAATACGTGAGCAAAAATTTGTGGAATGGTTAGATGTGATTAAACAAGATGCTTCTGAGGTTTTTCTGTTGGGCGATTTATTTGATTTCTGGTTTGAATACAAGTACGCAGTTCCAAAAGGTTTTATTCGTGTTTTAGGAAAATTAGCAGAATTAAGTGATAGCGGAATTAAAATTCATTTTTTTGTTGGGAATCATGATTTATGGATGAATGATTATTTTAAAATCGAATTAAATATTCCAACATACTACAAACCAACTGAATTTGTATTTAATAATAAAACTTTTTTAATTGGTCATGGGGATGGTTTAGGTCCTGGAGATAAAGGCTATAAACGAATGAAAAAGGTATTTACAAACCCTTTTTCTAAGTGGTTATTCCGTTGGTTACACCCAGATATTGGTATAAAATTAGCGCAGTATTTATCTGTTAAAAATAAATTGATTTCAGGCGATGAAGACATAAAATTTTTAGGTGAAGAAAACGAATGGTTGGTACAATATTGTAAGCTGAAATTATCGCAAAAACACTATGATTACTTTTTGTTTGGACACCGTCATTTACCTATGGAAATAAATATTTCCCCCAATTCAAAATACATAAATACAGGCGATTGGATTACCCATTTTACCTATGCAGTTTTTGATGGCAACGAATTGTTGTTAAAATCTTACTAAACATAAGGGATTCAAATGCATTTTAACCAATTTTTAACAAGAATTAAAAAAATATTTCTGCTATTTGCAGTGTGTTTTAAACGTAACTGATTTCACGCATAAAATTTATAAAAATGATTGAAGAAAATAATGTTTCAGTAGATATTAGAGCTATCAATGAAAAAATAGAAAGAGAAAGTGCTTTTGTTGATTTATTGATAATGGAAATGAACAAAGTAATTGTGGGTCAAAAACATATGATCGAGCGATTATTAATTGGTTTGTTAGGAAATGGACATATTTTATTGGAAGGTGTTCCTGGATTGGCAAAAACATTGGCCATTAATACGCTTGCAAAGGCAGTTCAAGGCGATTTTAGTAGAATTCAGTTTACGCCAGATTTATTACCCGCCGATGTTATTGGAACCATGATTTACAATCAAAAGGAAAATGATTTCACCATAAAAAAAGGTCCAATTTTCGCAAATTTTGTATTGGCGGATGAGATCAACCGTGCGCCTGCAAAAGTGCAATCGGCTTTATTGGAAGCCATGCAAGAGCGTCAAATAACAATTGGAGATACTACTTTTAAATTGGATGTGCCATTTTTGGTAATGGCAACTCAAAACCCTGTTGAGCAAGAAGGAACGTATCCGTTACCTGAAGCGCAAATTGACCGTTTTATGTTAAAAACTGTAATTGACTATCCTAAATTAGAGGAAGAGCAATTAATTATGCGTCAAAATTTAACAGCAGATTATAGTAAAGTAAACGCAGTGGTTTCTTTAGACCAAATTAACAGAGCAAGACAAGCTGTTAAAGAGGTGTATATGGATGAAAAAATCGAAAAATACATTTTAGATATTATTTTCGCAACCCGTTACCCTGAAAAATATAATTTACCAGATTTAAAAGGTTTAATCAGTTTTGGAGCTTCGCCTCGTGGAAGTATCAACTTGGCTATTGCAGCAAAATGTTATGCTTTTATTAGAAGAAGAGGCTATGTAATTCCTGAGGATGTTCGTGCAGTTGTAATGGATGTGTTGCGTCACAGAATTGGAATTACGTATGAAGCTGAAGCTGAAAATATTACTTCAGAAGATATTATTAATAAAATTGTTAACGAAGTAGAAGTACCTTAAAAAAAGCCTTTGGCCATTAGCCAAAAGCCAAAAGCTTAAAAAATGGATACTAAAGAAATACTAAAAAAAGTTCGAAAAATAGAGATTAAGACACGAAGACTGTCTAATCAGATATTTTCTGGCGAATATCATAGTTCGTTTAAAGGACGTGGTATGACATTTTCTGAAGTACGTCAATACCAATATGGTGATGATGTTCGTGCTATTGACTGGAATGTTACAGCGCGCTACAACGAGCCTTATGTAAAGGTTTTTGAAGAGGAGCGTGAACTAACGATGATGTTGATGGTGGATATTAGTGGCTCAGAATCTTTTGGAACAACACAACAATTTAAGCGTGATACCATTACTGAAATTGCAGCTACTTTGGCATTTTCAGCAACTCAAAATAATGATAAAGTAGGTTTAATACTGTTTTCAGATTCAGTAGAATTATACATTCCTCCAAAAAAAGGGAGAAGTCACGTACTTCGAATTATTAGAGAATTAATTGAATTTCAGCCTAAAAGCACTAGAACTAATATAAATGAAGCGTTAAAGTTTCTATCTGGTGTTATGAAAAAGAAAGCAATTGTATTTATTCTTTCTGATTTTATGGACGATCATTACAATCGAACGTTAAAAATTGTTGGAAGAAAACACGATGTTACTGGAATTCGAATTTATGATAAACACGATGTTTCCATTCCAAATTTAGGATTGGTGCCAATGTTAGATGCCGAAACAGGAAATACAATGTTGGTAAATACGGGTTCAAAAAGTGTCCGAAGAGGTTATGAAGAGCATTATTTACAATTGGTAGACTATTTCGAAAAATCATTCAATCTTAGCGGTTCAGGAACAATTAGCTCACGAATTGATGAAAGTTATGTAAAAAAATTATTGGGTTATTTTAAACGTAAAGGAACTAGATAACATATAAAATTGAGAGGAATACTATTTTTTAAAATGAAAAAACAGATTATATATTTGCTATTATTAGTTGGTTTTGTTGGGTTTTCTCAGGAAAGTCCAGTATCATTTTCTGCGACGACCAATAAAATAAAAATAGGGGAGCAAATTGAATATAAAATTACCGTAAAAAGTAAGGGGACTATTGGGTTTCCTACCTTTGAAGCAGATAGTTTAAAAAAAATAGACATTTCAGAAGTGCTTCCTACGGATACGCTAAAAAATAGTTACGAAAAAACATATTTGCTTACAAGTTTTGATACGGGACGATTTGTAATTCCTGAACAGTCTGTAATTATTGATAAAAAAGTATTTAAAACGAAATCATTTTTAGTTGATGTTACGGGTGTTGCTGTAGATACCTTAAAACAAAAAATGTTTGAAATAAAATCGGTAAAAAGTGAGCCTAAAACCTTTGACGATTACAAACATTTTATGTGGTGGATACTTGCACTAATAGTGTTATTAGGAATTGGATTGTATTTTATTCTCAGAAAGAAAAAGGAAAAAGAAAAATTAATTGTTCTTAAACCAATTCAAGAAGCTTTTCAACGTTTAAAAGAATTAGATGAAAAACAATTAGTACAACAAAATAAAGTCAAAATTTATTATTCCGAATTAACAGATATTGTTCGTACGTATATTGAAAAGGACATAAATATTCCTGCGTTAGAGTCTACAACCAATGATTTAATTGAAACTATTAACGATTTTAATGAATCCAGTAAATTAGGAATTTCAAAAGAAACGATAGCGCAGTTAAAAACGGTGTTACAAAGTGCCGATTTAGTGAAGTTTGCAAAATCGAAACCAATGGTGGAAGAAATTAAAAATGATAGAAATATCATTGAAATTATCTTAAAAAATACAGAAACCGCTGTACATAAAAATGATGTTGTTGAAGAAATAGCAGTTGCAACGGTTGCAGAAATGAAAGAAACTTCAAAACCAAAAAAGAAGAAAAAGAAACTGTTAAAATATGGTTTACTAATAGGAGCCGCATTGGTACTTGTTTTTGGTATTTTGGGATATTTGTACGTTAAAAAGAATGTGCTTGGTTCTTCAACTTCTGAAATGTTAGAAAAACAATGGTCAACAGGAAGTTACGGAACTCCTGAAATAACATTGGAAACACCTGAAATATTACAAAAAACGAACATTGAAATACCTCAAAGTGTGGTATCTGTAGTTGGAGATCTTTCGGTTTTTATTTATGGAAGTTTAATTAGCGATTTTTATATTGGTGTTACATCAACACAATTTTTAAATCAATTAGAATCGTATGATATAGATGCGGGTGTAAATGGTTCACTACATGAAATGGAAAATAGTTTAGGGACTATATTTACCAAAAAGTTAGAAGAACCAATTACATTAAACGGTATTGAAGGTAGAAAAGTAATTGTTGAATATCAACGAAAAAGCTTGTTAACAACAAAATTAACGGATTATGAGTTAACAATGTTGTTTTTTGCAGATGCAAAAGGACTAAGACAAGTAATAGTTTCAAATTTAAAAGAAGATGAATCTGCAAATAAGATTTGTAATAAAATTATGAATTCAGTTTCATTAAACCCATAAGATATGTTGCGTAATTTTGAATTTTTACATCCTCAGTTTTTATGGCTTTTAGCTATTATTCCACTTTTGGTGTTGTGGTATTTTTTAATTAGAAAAAATGAAAGTGCAACCTTGCGTATTTCAAGTACAAAGGGTTTTAAAATGAAACCGTCTTTCATTTCAAAATTAAAACCGTTATTGCCTATTTTACGAATTTGTGCTGTAACCTTGTTAATAATTGCATTGGCAAGACCACGAACAGTTTCGGTGAGTCAACATTCAAAATCGAATAAAGGAATTGATATTGTGATGGCTATTGACGTTTCAGCAAGTATGTTGGCACGCGATTTGGAACCAAACAGATTGGAAGCACTTAAAAAAGTAGCAGGGCAATTTGTTTCTCAACGCCCAAATGATAGAATTGGAATTGTTGTTTATGCTGGGGAAAGCTTTACACAAACACCAATTACCAGCGATAAACGTATTGTATTGAATACAATTGCGAGTTTAAAATGGGGAGATTTAGATGGCGGAACGGCTATTGGTATGGGATTGGGTTCGGCAGTAAATAGATTGAAGGATAGTAAAGCGAAAAGCAAAGTTATTATTTTATTGACAGACGGAGTCAACAACGCTGGGTTTGTAGACCCAAAAACGGCGACAGAATTAGCCATTGGTTTAGGTATAAAAGTATATACTATTGGAATTGGAACCAACGGAACGGCATCTTTTCCGTATGCTAAAGATCCTACAACAGGGAAATTATTATTTAGAAATTCGCCTGTTGAAATTGATGAAGCTTTATTAAAGTATATTGCTAACAAAACAGATGGAAAATATTTTAGAGCTACAAATAACTCTAAATTAAAGTCTATTTATAATGAAATTAACAAGTTAGAAAAAACAGAAATAGAAGAATTTAAATACTATAATTACGAAGAAAAATATAGAATTTTAGTCTTGTTAGCAGGGTTATTAGTATTTATAGAAATGTTATTAAAACATACAATTTTTAAAAGTTTTATTTAGAAAAAAATGTTGAAAAGTGGAGTTGTTTAATCGTGTAAGGATTAAACGATTTAACAAATAAACGATTAAACATAAATTATGTATCAATTAGAAGACCCAACATATTTTATTTATTTAGCTGTAATTCCGGTTATAGCAGTGTTGTTTTTGTTGGTTTTTTGGTGGAAAAAAAGAAGACAAAAACAATTTACGGATAGCAGTTTATTGCAGAAATTGAGTCCTGAAAGATCGACTTTTAAATCGTTCTTAAAAATAATTGTTGTTTGTGTTGCTTTTTTAGCACTTATCATTGGGTTGGTAAACCCGAAAATGGGTACGAAATTAGAAACCATAAAAAGACAGGGAGTTGATATTGTTTTTGCATTGGACGTGTCTAAAAGTATGTTGGCGGAAGATATTGCACCAAGTAGATTAGAAAAAGCAAAACAAATTATTTCAAAAATAATTGACAATTTAGGAAGTGATAGAGTTGGAATTATTATTTATGCAGGGAACAGTTATCCTTTATTACCTATAACAACCGATCATGCAGCGGCTAAAATGTTTTTACAAAATGCAGATCCAGATATGGTTTCAAGTCAAGGGACAGCTATTAATGAAGCCATAAATAGAGGAATAACCTTTTTTGATGACAATGAGCAGACAAACAGATTTATGTTTATTGTTTCTGATGGAGAGGATCATGCGGAAGATGCAGAATCAATGGCTGATCAAGCCAAAAATGCTGGAATAAAAATATATACTATTGGCGTTGGTACAGAAAAAGGAGGGCCAATTCCTATAAAAGAAAATGGTGCTGTTACGTTTAAAAAAGATAGTAAAGGAGAAGTGGTAATTACCCAAATGAATCCTAACTTTTTAAATGAAATTGCAGTTGAAGCGGACGGAAAATATATTGATGGTAATAAAACTTCAGAAACCATTAAGGTTGTAGAGGATTTATTGGTGAAATCTGAAAAAAACGAATTCGAGTCTAAAGAATTTTCAGATTATGAAGATCAATTTCAATGGTTTATAGGTATCGGTTTATTGCTATTGTTAATTGATGTTTTTATGTTAGAGAAAAAAACGAAGTGGATTCAAAAATTAAATTTATTCAATGAAAAGAAATAGTTTAATCATTGTGTTTTTAGGGCTTACTTCTTTCATTTTTGGACAAGAAGTAAATCAAGATGCTTTAAATCGTGAAGCCAGGTCAGATGTTCGAGCAGGAAATGTGCTGTACAATCAATTAAAATTTAAAGAGGCAGAGGTTGAATATAAAAAGGCTTTGATAAAAAATCCTACCTATAAAAAGGCAGCTTATAATACAGGAAATGCAGCGTATCAGCAAGGAAATACAAAAGAAGCTATTACCAATTATGAATTAGCCGCTACTGGTGAAACAGACAAAATGGCGAAAGCAGAAACTTTTCATAATTTAGGAAACTCTTTTATGAAGGAAAAGCAATATGCAAAAGCTGTGGATGCCTATAAAAATTCAATGCGAAATAATCCTAAAGATGATGAAACACGTTATAATTTAGCCTTAGCTCAAAAGTTGTTGAAAGATCAACAAGATAAGGACGACAAGAATAAGGATAAAGATAAGGATAAAAAAGACGATAAGAAGGACGACAAGAAGGATCAGAACAATAAAGACGATAAAAAGGACGACAAGAAAGATCAGGATAAAAAAGATCAAGACAAAAAGGACGATAAGAAAGATGATAAGAAGGAACAACAAAAACCAAATCCAAGTGCCCTATCTCCTGAGCAAATGAAACAATTGTTGGACGCAATGAATAATGAGGAAAATAAAACTCAAAAGAAATTAAATGGTCAGAAGTCCAAAGAACAAAAAATAAAACAAGAAAAAGACTGGTAACTATTCTTTAACAAGTTATTTTAAAATGAAATTTAATAAGTTTTACATACTATGTTTTTTAGTGCTTATTTCACAAGCTACATTCGCACAAATTGCGTTTGAAGCGGCTGTGAGTAAAAGTAATTTAGCAGTAAATCAACGCTTTAGAATTGAATTTTCTGTTAACAAACAAGGTGCGGATAATTTTAGACCACCATCATTTAATAATTTTAAAATTGTTGGTGGACCAAGTTCATCAGTAAATCAATCGTGGATTAATGGAAAGGCTAGTTTTTCCCAATCATATATTTATATTTTAGAACCAAAAACGGTTGGAGAACATACTATTGAATCTGCAAGTATTGAATATGAAGGTGAAACGTTAAAATCAAATCCTTTAAAAATTACGGTTTCAAAAGCGGTAGAAATTGCGCAAGATCCAAACAATCCGGAATATGTAGCGCAACAAAATATCCATTTAGTTGCTGAGGTTTCTAATGGTTCGCCTTATGTTGGGGAAGGTATTTACGTGGTATACAAACTATATGTAAGTGAAAATATTAGCGTAAATGACTGGAGAGTTACTGAATCTCCTCAATACAATGGTTTTTGGAACCAAGATATTGAAGTAAGCGAAATAAAGGTAGAAAAAGGAAAATACAACGGTCAAAATTATAGATTTATAGTTCTGAAAAAAGCAGTGTTAATTCCAAATAGAGCGGGTCAATTAAAAATTGAACCAATGAAAATGGATTTTTCAGTGGGTATTCCAACAGGAAGAGGTGACTTTTTTGGAAATATGATTACCAGAAATATTAATTATGCCACGTCTTCACCAATAAAAACAATAAACGTTAAAGATTTACCAGAAAAAGGGAAACCAATTGATTTTACAGGTGCAGTTGGTGAATTTGAATTTAAAGTAACCACCGATAAAAATGTTTTAAAAGCGAATGATGCCGCTCAAATTATTGTGGAAGTGTCAGGTAGAGGTAATTTAAAATTATTTGAAATTCCTAAAGTTGTCACACCAAAAGAGTTGGAAGTATATACTCCAGAACGAAAAGAAAACGTTTCTACCGCTTTAATTGGTTTACGAGGAACTGTTTCCGATATTTATACGGTTGTGCCTCAATACAAAGGGAAATATAAAATTCCTGAAGTGAGTTTTTCGTATTTCAACCCTACAGAAAAAAAGTATAAAACCATTACTATTGACCCTGTAATTATTGAGGTTACTGAAGGAAAAGAATTGCCTTCAACTACCGATTCTTTAACAGCAAATAAACAAAAAGTTGTTGCAAGTAATAAAAGTTTTCGATTTGTAGATTTGGAAACTGAACTGGTTCCAAAGGAAGATAAAATATTTTTATACTCTGCATCATTTTATCTATTGTTGTTGCTTCCGTTAATTGCTATTCCAGTGGGGATATTTATAGGTAAAAAACGTGCCGAGCGCGCTTTAGATGTGTTTGGAAACAGAATTAGATTGGCAGATAGCTTGGCTCGAAAATACTTGTCTGAGGCTAAAAAACAATTAGGAAAAAAAGAAGAATTCTATATTGCATTAGAAAAAGCACTGCATAACTTTTTAAAGGCGAAATTATTTATTGAAACTTCAGAAAATTCAAAAGAGAAAATTGCTGAAATATTAAAAAGTAAAAATGTGGATGATACCTCCATTAACGAGTTGATAGATGTGTTAAATGATTGTGATTTTGCACGTTATACACCAACTACCAATGTAATGATGGAACAAGAATTTGAGAAAGCAAAAGCAATCATTGCCAAAATAGATAAACAATTGTAATATGAAAAAAATACTGTTGACTTTATTGTTATTGTGTAGTTTGGTTACCTTTTCAAACACTCCAAACCAAACGTTTTCAAAAGCAAACGAGCTATATAAAAAAGGAGATTATTCAAAAGCAATTGAATTGTATCAATCCATTGATAAAAAAGGGTTGTATTCAGATGATTTGTATTTTAATTTAGGAAACTGTTACTACAAATTAAATAAAGTGGCACCTTCTATTTACTATTATGAAAAAGCATTAAAATTAAATCCAGCGCACGAAGATGCTTTAATAAATATTGACTTTGCAAAGCGTATGACTATTGATGTTGTGGAAGAATTGCCTAAAACATTTTTACAGCGTTTTTCGGCGAACATAATTCAAAAATTTTCATTTGATACGTGGGCTATTTTTGCGGTAATTGCTTCTTTTTTAACAGGGTTATTGTTTTTGTTGTATTATTTTAGTTTTACATCAAAGTTGAAATTATTTCTGTTTAATATTTCGACAGTTGCCTTTTTTTCAATGATGGTGTTCTCTTTTTTCGCCTTTAAAAATTATAATTTTGTTGAAAATAATAGAAATGGCATTATCTTTTCTGAGAAAGTATCAGTAAATAATTCACCAACATTAGATGGTGAAGAAGTATTTGTTCTACATGAAGGTACGAAGGTCCGAATTGAAGAAGAAATTGATAATTGGGTAAAAATAAAATTAACCGACGGTAAAATTGGTTGGATTTATGCTGATAAATTAAAGGAAATATAAATTAATTTTCTTTCTTTTTAAATTTTAGTTCAAATTCATCGTCATCCGTTATGTTTATGTAGTTTGGAAACAATGTAGGTGCTAATTTTTTAATGGGTTCGTATATAATTGCGCTCTTCTGCTCTTCAAAATTAAAAAAAGGAATGGTATTGTGTAATTTTGAAAAAACAATAAATACAACGCTTAAAATTAATCCAAATTTAAGACTTCCAAAAACACCACCTAAAATTTTATTCAGCAAACCTAAAGCTGCAAAATCAGCAATTTTGGTAAATAATTTTCCAATCATAGCAACTGCAAGTACAATAATTCCAAAGGTAATAGCAAAGGAAATAATGGTCACATACTTTTCATCCCATTGTACTTTGTTAGTTAAAATATTAGCCACAAAATAGGAAAAATGAATGGCACCATATATACCAAGAAGTAAGGAAAGAAATGAGGCGACTTCAACAAAAAAACCTTTAAAAAGACCTCTTATAAAACCAAAAAGTAACAACGCAGCTATTATAATATCAAGTGTATTCATTTTACAGTTTTTGTAAATATACATAAACCTATTTGTATATTTGCATCCTAACTAATGAAATCAAATGGCAAGAGATATAGAATTAAAAGAGAATTATGATAATTTAATGGTTGTTTTGGCTGAAAAATTTGGTGATGGCGAACAGTTAAATTTAGATGCAGTTATTTATTTAATAGGTGTTCAGGAACTTGGGCAAGGGGCCATAGAATTTAAAAAGGACGATAAAGTAAATTTAATGCACATTGCAATTTGTAGATTGCTGGAACCTTTTGGGTATTATGAATTTGACTTTTATGATGAGGATGGGTGGCCTCATTATAAAACTCTGGAAGAATTGCCTACATTAAAAGCTGGCGAGCAAACAGTACTAATGAAAGAAGCTATTGTGCTATATTTTAAAACACTTGAAGTTATTTAATTTCTTGAAACGTTGATTTTGGAATTGAATTTGCTATAACTTAGAAAAACATATATTTTGAAAAAATTAGTCTATATTATTTTATTTGCCGTTGGTATTGTTCAGGGGCAAAACAGTGTAAAAGGTACAATTTCTAATGCTTCCGAATACAAGTATGCTATTTTGTATCAGTTAAAAGGGATGAATCAAAATTATATATTGAATGCGGATATAATTGCTGGTAAATTTTCGTTTGAAATGCCTGCGGATGCTTCAAAAGGAGTATATCGATTATCGTATAATTTAGAGCATAATTTATTTGTTGATTTTATTTACAATAATGAAGCTATTGAAGTTGAATTTGACGGAAAGAATCCTACGGAAACAACGAATTTCCTAATTTCTGAAGAAAATAAAATTCACTCAAATTATTTTGATGAAATTACAATGGCTCGTTTGGATGCAGACGCTAAACAATTGGCGTTTTTAAAACGCGAAGATGATACGTCAAATGAAGCATTGGAAGATGCTTATTTAGACGCGTATCAAACAGTTACTGATATTCAAGCGTCTTATGAAGCACTTTCAGAAGGGAAGTTAGTACAACATTTTATAAAAGCTGATGCTAAATACTATGCGCCTGAATTAATTCAAACACCACAAGAGTATTTAACAAGTACAAAAGAACATTTTTTCGATTATATCGATTTTAATGATGCTGAATTAAACAACTCAACAGTAATTAGTCAGAAAGTGATTGATTATGTGTTTTATTTAAATCAGTCGGATGATCCACAAGTGCAAACAGCATTGTATAAAAGTGCAGTGCTAGATGTTTTACAAAAAATTGGAACTAATAATTCATTAGTAAGTGAAATTTCCACAGTTTTAATGTACACGTTTATTCAAGTTAAAAATAATACGTTAATAGATTTTGTGTTGAATGATGTTTACAAAAAATTACCTTTTGAAGTAGTAGATCAAGTGGTTATTTCTGAAATTGAAACTAAATTAAAATTGGCAATAGGACGTGTTGCTCCAAATTTTTCTTGGGTTGAAAATAGAGTGTCTAATAATTTGCACAAATTAGCAGGTTTTGAAAACTATGTAATTGTATTTTGGAGTTCTTCTTGTTCACATTGCTTAGCGGAAATTCCTCAAGTGTACGAGTATTTTAAAGACAATAAAAAGGTAAAAGTGCTTTCAATTTCGTTGGAAAAAGAGGATGTTGAATTTAAAAAATATGCTGTAAAATATAGTAAATGGACGTCTATTTTAGGATTAAATAAGTGGGAAAATAGTATAGCAAAACAATATAATGTGGTTTCAACACCAACCTACTTTATTTTAGATGCTGATAAAAAAATTATAGACAAGCCAGAGTTTTTAAAAGATGTGAAAGCATTTTTAGAGAAATAGTTTACTTGAGTAAAGAAAAAGAAGCTGAATAAAAACAGATAATATATTTATACTGAACTAGTACAGCATTTTATTAAATATAATTTATCAACGTAGGGATCTGAGATAATGCTTCGACTTCGCTTAGCAATTTTTTCAGGATGATATTTTTTAAACAGCTTCTTAATTTTGTAAAGCCTATGAATGGCTACATTCGTGTCCTTCACCATGCTCATGGGCATGACTCTCACAACTTTCTCCACTATCAACTACTTTACCAGCAATATAACTGTGAATTAAATCATTAATATCACCAGAACAACCTCTAATTACTTCAATATTACATTTGTTAAGTACGTTTATAGCACCACCACCAATTCCACCAGCAAGCATTACTGTAACTCCGTGTTCAGCTAAAACACTTGCAATGTTAGATTTGCATCCACAACCTTGTTCAGCAATTAACGGTTCAATGGCTACTATTTTGTTGTCAGAAATTGTGTAAATTTCATAATGATCACAATGCCCAAAATGGTCTTCTAATTCATTATTAATATCAACTGGAATTGCTATTTTTTTCATTTTATAATTATTTTTAACGTTTATTATTTATTTAAATTTATTAATTCATCAGGGTGGCAATCTTCAATATTTCCACAATCTGATTGATCTTTATCTGCTTCAATCAATTTATGACATTTTCCGCATCTATACCAGTCGTTACTTAATTCATAATTTCCACCTTCAATTACAATACCTTTCCCCTCTACAAAGGCTTTTGCAATAGTGTTTAGTGCTTTGTTATAAATTCGGGTTAGTGTTGGTCTAGAAATATTCATTAAAACAGCAGCTTCCTTTTGTTCCAAATTTTCATAATTCACCAAACGAATACTTTCATATTCTTCAAACGTTAAGTTAATAGCCTCAATTTTACAACGCGGAATTCCAAAGGGTTTAAAGCCTTTCATTAATGGTGGTTGTGAAACAGTTCTATTCTTTTCTGGGCGAGCCATTTTTTTAAATTATATACGGTTATTTGTTAAATATGATACAAATGTAATGAACGTACGTTCATAAAACAATAGTTTTTTTTATATTTGCATAAATTTTTTATATGACTAATAATTTTGAGGAAACAATAACAAGTCAGTTTAAAGTTATATTTCCAACTACCTTAAATGACCACGAAACATTGTTTGGTGGAGAAGCTTTAAAATGGATGGATGAAGTGGCGTATATCACAGCAATTCGGTTTACACGAAATAAAATGGTAACGGTTTCAACTGATAAAATTAAATTTTTGAAACCGATAGGAGCTGGTTCAATTGTAGAAATTGTGGGAAAAGTTTTAAATGTGGGTGCTGTTAAAATTGATGTTTTAGTTGAAATTTATATGGAAGAAATGCAAGTAGAAAACAGACAGAAAGTAATTTCAGGTCAGTTTACATTTGCAGCGGTAAATGAAAAAGGGAAACCAATTTTAATTAATGATACTTTTAAAAA
>JAGPIQ010000023.1 GCA_018054895.1 Lutibacter sp.
TTAATGTACTGCACTTTAACATCTGTAGTCCATTTATTATCTTGTCCAAATTTAGAAACTGCTCTAGTTAATAAGTTAACTCTTTCTAATTTTGCTCCAGGTATTTTACTATCATCATTTAAATATGTAGCTGAGGAAAATAAAGAAGTCCCATCACTTACTTGTTGTTGAAACGAAACTGTATGTGTTTGGTTAAAACCTGTTTTAAAGTACGTACCTAAATTATCATACGCTTGTAATGCAACTTGTTGATTGTTCCAATTAGTAACTTGTTGCCCTTCAATTTTTGGTCCCCAACTTGAACCAGAAACTTCATTATATATACCATCTCCACCTTGTCCAAATTTGCTCTGAATTTCTGGCGTTGACCCAATTGTTTCAAATCCAATTGTAGTTGAATATGTTATTCCTAATCCTTTTTTAGCTTTACCACTTTTTGTAGTAATTAAAATAACTCCATTTCCTGCACGTGAACCATACAATGCAGCAGCTGAAGCTCCTTTTAATACAGACATGCTTTCAATATTTTCAGGATTTAAATCTCCTAAACCATTTCCCATATCTTGTGAAGGATTAAAATAATCGTTATTAGACGCTCCTGTAAAGTTGTCCATTGGCACACCATCCACAACAATTAAAGGTTGATTATCTCCTCCTAAAGAATTGTTTCCTCTTAAAATAATTTTAGAAGAACTTGCAGGACCATTACTAGATCTTACAATTTGAACTCCTGAAACTTTTCCTGAGATAGAGTTAGCTAAGTTGGTTTCTCTAGACTGAACTAAAGATTCCCCATCAACTTCTTGCATTGCGTAACCTAAAGATTTTTTCTCTCTTTTAATACCTAAAGCTGTAACTACAACCTCATTTAATGATTGGGCACTTTGCACTAACACAATATTAATTGAAGATTTTCCTTTAACTGGAATTTCTTGAGTTGCAAAACCCATAAAAGAAAATTGCAAAATTGCATTTTCAGTTTTCACATCAATACTAAATTTTCCATCAAAATTTGACGAGACACCCGTAGCAGTGCCTTTAATTAGTACATTTACACCTGGAAGCGGAGCTCCATCTAAGGCATCTGTAATTGTCCCGTTTACTGTTTGGGCTTGTATATTAGAAAACCCTAGTACACAAACAAAGAAAAACAGTTTAAGTGCTTTTTGTATCATTTATTATTTAATTTGAGTTAATATTTACTAAAAGTATTTTTTTATATCTTAAATATTTAATAATTTCGACCAGTAACATTTCTAAAACGTTATAGGTAACGATTTCGAAATTAAACAAAATTTAGATTTCTTGAATTTTTTCAAAAAAGTAGGATTGAAAATTTTGAAGTCTAAATTAGGTAATGAGATTAAAATATCAGAGCGAATGTCATAGTTTACTTTTACTTCCTTTCGCTTTCTAAATTTAATTAAAAAACCCTTAATGCAAATCTAAAGTAGCTTGTCGAAGATCTGGTAAAAAGACACTTCTACAGCCTGTCTGCAGTAGGCAGGCTCAGTGTAACAAAAAGGTGAAATAATTCTGTGTAAAAACCAATTACACCCAACGGGTTTATTTAGTATAAAATTTCTATTTCAATAAATACTGGCAAATGATCGGATGGATATCTACAATCTTTAGAATCGCTTAAAACCGCATATTTTTTGACAGCAATATTATTTTTACTTGTGAAAATATAATCAATTCTATCCGTTACAGGTTCATTAAATTTAAATGCATTAAAAGTACCTGAAGGTCCAAATGGCTTTGCCTTACTCGCCTTTTCAGAATCGTTTAAAACTTTTGAAATGAGTTGAATTGACTCATTTTCAGCAGTTAAATTAAAATCACCCATTAAAATTACTGGTAACTTTTTGGGGTTTATTTCATTAATTTTTTGAAGTATTAATTCCGCGCTTTTCAATCTGGCTTCAATTCCTATATGATCAAAATGTGTGTTAAAAACAAAAAATTGCTGTTTTGTGTTTACGTTTTGAAACAAACCATATGTACAAATACGTTCCATTGAAGCATCCCAACCAACTGATATTTTATGGGGTGTTTCACTCAGCCAAAATGTACTATTTTCAATTACTTTCAGCTTTTTTGAATTATAAAAAATTGCAGAATATTCTCCTTTTTCCTTACCATCATCTCTACCAATTCCAATATAGCTGTAATCAACAAAAACACTATCTAAATACTTAACTTGGTGATGTAATCCTTCTTGAATTCCAAATAAATCGACCTCATTATAAGCAATTTGACTACTTAAAAATTCTTTCCGTTTTAACCACTGATTTTCACCATCATTTAAATTATCATATCGAATATTGTAAGTCATTAATTTATAGGTTTGCCCTTCCATAGTCCATTGAGATAAAAAAGCAATAATTATCAAATAAAGTACTTTTTTCATGCTACTAATTTAAAGGTGAAAATTTAATTGCTTGTCCGCCACCAGGTGCTAGCTTTAATAAAAGCACCGTTTTTGAAGTCACCTTAATTCTATTTATTTCAATAGCTTGAGGGTTTGTTTTCCAATCGGCATTCGTTCCATCTGCATAAATTTCAGCAATGTATTTCTTTTTGGGATCTAAAAATGATAACTCAACTTTTAGTTCTCTTTTGTTCTCATCTGTAATACTTCCTAAAAACCAGTTGTCAGTTTCTTTATCTTTTCTAACTATAGTTATGTAGTCTCCAATTTTACCATTCAATACTTTTGAAATTTCCCAATCTACTGCAAAATCTTTAATAAATTTAAATGCTGGTTGATTTTCATAATTTTCAATTAAATCTGATGCCATTTGCATTGGACTATATAAAACTACAAATAATGCCAACTGTTTTGCTAAAGTTGTATTAACTCTTGAAGTACCTTTATCTAAATCGTTCCACTTCACCCTATCTTTTGCGTTTTTAAATAAAATATCAAAAGTTCCCGGCGTGTAATCCAACGGCCCAGCCAACCCTCTGGTAAAGGGTAAAATTGTATAATGCTCTGGTGGATTTCCTGAACTCCAAGCGTTCCACTCCATACCTCTTGCACCTTCACGGGTCATCATATTTGGATAGGTTCTTCTAATTCCAGTTGGCTTAATTGGTTCGTGCGCATTTATCATAATTTGATATTTTGCAGCTGTTTCCACCACTTTTCTGTAGTGATTTACCATAAATTGCCCATGGTGAAATTGTCCTTCGGTTTTAATTCCTCCAGCATACCCAGTTTTAACTGCCTTAACACCTAAACTATGATACATAGAAAACACTTTATCCAAATTTTCTTCAAAATAAGCTGCATCACCTCCAGTTTCAACATGCCCAATAAAATTTATATTTTTATCTTTTGCATACTCCGTTATTTCTTTTAGATTAAAATCTTGATAAGGTGTTACAAAATCAAAAGCATTCTTTTGCCCCCAATTCTCCCAACCTGTATTCCAACCTTCAACTAACACGCCTGAAATATTGTGGTTTGCAGCAAAATCTATGTGTTTTTTTGTTGCTTTAGTTGTTGCTCCGTGGCGTTCGCCTAAAGTCCAAGTGTGTGTTCCTAAATGCATTCCCCACCAAATTCCAATATATTTCATTGGTTCAATCCATGAAGTGTCTTCAATTTTATTTGGTTCGTTTAAATTTAAAATCAGATTAGATTCAACTAATTTTTCGGCACTGTTTGCAATTTGAATTGTTCTCCAAGGAGAAACCATTGGTGTTTTTGTTTTTACCTTAACACCATCAGGCCATGGTACTAGATTGCTTTTAAATGAAAAATCTTTATGTTTGTTTTTCAATAAAGTCATATCCGCATAATCTGTTAAATTGGCTTCATGGATACTTACATATACTTCATTATTAGACTCAAAAGTTATGGGTGTATTTGCGCTTTTTATATCGTTTAATGGGGCTTTTTCATAAAGCATTTCATACGAATCGAAATTTGCAGACATGTACCAACCTTCATAATTTTTAGAAAAATTAAATTCGGTTAATTCTTCCGATATTAAAAGACTATCTAGATTTTCTTGGGTGGGAATTTCATACCTAAACCCAACTCCATCATCATAAACTTTAAAAACAATATTCATTTTTCTAAACGGTTCAACTTTTTCTTGAAGCGAAACCGCTAGCTGGTTATAATGATCTACTATTAATTTACGCTCTCCCCAAATTTGTGTCCAAGTTTTATTAGCACTCGTAATTTTAAAATTATCAACAGAAAAAAGCCCATTCAAAGATTTCGAATTTTTTAATAAAAACCCTAAGCTTGAAGGTTCAATTAATATTGAATCCTTATAAAATATAGCATACGTAATTGCCCCTTTCGTTTCATTAAATACAACTTCAATTTGACTGTTTGGAGAATAAACTTTAATGGATGTTTTAGGTTTCGCAATACAACTTACTAGAATTATTAAAAGTGATATTATAAACAAAAAGTTTTTCATTATAAAAATTTGTGCTGTTTAAAACTATTCTTCATAAGTGATATATGCGGAAACCAACCAATGGTTTAATTTCTCGCCATCGGCTTCCGTAGCAGGAATGGAAATTTTAACGGTATGTTTTCCGGCTTTTAGATAATTCAAATCAACTACAAAAGGTTTTACAGATGAACCTGGACACCAATTAGACCTTGATAAATCTGACGATGCAATACGTTCCTCAATTTCTTTTACCTTATACTCTTTGGCGTCATAATCAATATATGAAGCGGAATCTTTCTTGATCCAAACACCAGATGTTGGGTTAAATCTTCTAAATGAAGCACAATCATCTCTCCAAGGAATAGTATCTAAAACGAGCTTATTATTTACAAAAACACTGTTTTTAATTTTTATAAACTCATCACCACCACTATGCCCACCGTGACCCGTTGTGGTATAATATAATTTAGCGTTTTTAGCGTTTTTAGGCAATACAAATGTTTGTTCTAAAGGTGTTCTTGCAAAAAAATCTGGAATTCCTTGTCCGTTTACATACGGAACAGTATTTACCAACGTTTGTACTTTTTGAGTTTTTCTAGACCGGTTAGAATAGTTTAATTCAACATCAACTTCATACCCTTCAGCTGTCCAACTATCAAGCCAAACGCCTACATAAAAAGTATTGGTTACTAAGCTTTTTAACTGTGAAATATCTTGTTCCCAAACCACTTCTTTTTCCCAAGAAGGTATGTAAACAGGTCTTCTATATTTTACTTTATTATCGCTGTAATGACCAACACCAAAAGGCGTCATAAAGCGCAATAACTCAACAACTGGTTTGTAAGTTTCTGTAGCTTTTACACCTTTAAATTTGGTATCTATTACAGAACCTACTGGGAATTCTTTATTATCTTTTGAAATATTTATAATTGATAATTCATTTAAATCCTTCACTACAAAACAAGAACCAGATTTATCCCAACGATCACCACTTGAACGTAGCGTTAATTTAATACTAACATCAGTTCCTTTAGGAAAATCTGGAACTGTCACTTTTTTGTAGATTATTCTACCATCTACCAAACGGCTTACTCCAGTATCTTTACCTGCTTCTCCACCAAAATTTATGGGCTGATTTTTAAAAACTGTATAATTTAAACTTTCTTGTGCATTTACTGAAAAAATTACAGTAAACAACAATGCTATAATTAGAATATTACGTTTCATTATAATTGTATTAATTTATTTTAAAATAATTTTCAAGCTGTTTCCATTTACCAAATCGTTATGGTTTATAAAATAGCCATCGTGTTTTTTACCGTCCAATAAAATTTGGTTTATGTGTCCGTTACCATTTGTATCTTTTTCAATAACCACCTCGCTATTTTTATAGTATTTTGAATCTAATTGAATGGTAATTTTATCAAATAATGGTTTTGTAATGGTATATTTTGGTTCGCCTGGTGCAATTGGATAAATGCCCATCATGGCATACACAACCCAAGCCGACATGGTTCCAGTATCATCGTTTCCAGGAATTCCGTCTGGTGTATTTTTGAAATGCTTTTTAACCAATTCCGCCACTAATTCCTGACTTCTCCATTCCTCTCCTTTTACATAATTAAATAAAAACGGATAGGCAATGTCTGGCTCGTTTGCCATATCAAATTGGTTGGTGTCAAATATTTTTTGAAGTTGATTTGTAAATCCTTTATTACCACCCATTAATTTTTTAAGTCCTAAAATATCGTGAGGAACCATAAAGGCATATTGCCACGCATTTCCTTCAATAAAACCAACATTTTCACTAAAATTAGCACCATCATTTGGATCAAAAGGTTCGTACCAATTGCCATTACTCAATCTTGGCCTTAACAATTTTAATTCTTTATCAAACAACTTTCTATAAGAAATAGCTCGATTTTTAAAGCGATTATAATCATTATTTTCACCCAATTCTTTTGCCAATAATGCAATGGAATTATCAGCTGCATTGTATTCTTGGGTTGTAGAAACGGAACCACCATTATCGGTTGTTACATACCCTTTTTCTATATAGTCTTTTAAGCCTGGACGCACCGGGTTGTTTTTAACTTGGTCGGCACTTTTCAACATTGCGGTGTATGCTTTTTGTACATCAAAATCACGAATTCCCTTTAAATAGGTATCCGTAATAACAATACTTGCAGGATCTCCAACCATAGTAAATGTTTCGGTTGAATTTAGTTCCCATTTTGGTAACCATCCATTTTCATCATACATATCTAACATACTTTTTATCATATCAGATTGTTGTTTCGGATAGACTAAGGATAGTAGTTGATGCACGTTTCTGTAGGTGTCCCACAGTGAAAAAACAGTATAACGTGTGCCGTCTATTTTCCCAATCTTACCAGTTTTAATTTCAGGATATTCGCCATTAAAATCGTTCAACGTGTTTGGGTGAATTAAGGTGTGGTACAGCGCTGTATAAAAAACAGTTTTATCATCTTTTGAACCTCCTTCAACTTTAATCCTTGAAAGTAAGGTATTCCACTCGTTGAAAGTTTCCTTATAAATATCGTTAAATGTTTTATTTGCTGTTTCTTGTTCTAAATTTTCACGCGCATTTTCAATACTCACATAACTCACACCAATTTTAACTTCAACCGTTTCAACTTTATCGAATTTATAGCTAAAATAAGTTCCAATACTATCCCCAACAACCATTTTTGTTGAAGCATCCATCAATCTGGTTTTTCCGTTATAACCCATCCATTGCGCTTCTACACCCTTATAAGTTGCCGGTTTTTTCCAAACCCCAAAATTAGTTGCTGGTTTAGAAAATTGAGCAACAAAATAAACTGGATAAGCAGCTTCTGGACTGTTGTAACAAAATGAACCTACAGAACGCATTCCTTCAATTTCTGTTGAAGAAACCACTTGCACCATAGCACCTTGCTCATTGGTTAAACCCAGCCCTAAATTCAATAAAATATTAGCATCTCCTTTAGGAAAAGTAAACTTACTTACGCCCACTCTTTTTGAAGTTGTAAACTCTGCTTTTACATTGTATTTATCAATTTTAGTACTGTAATATCCTGTTTTTGCAACTTCATTAGAATAGGTTGAGCCGTATTTTAAATGGTTTGTTTCTACAGCTCCTGTAGTTGGCATTAACAATAAAACACCTAAATCTGGACATCCAACACCGCTTAAATTAACCTGACTAAATCCTGTTAAAAAAGTATTTTCGTTTACATACGGATTGGACAACCAACGGCTGTCTTTTTCTAAGGGTAAATTTTGTGGCCCAGCAACATTAAACGGACTTATGCTCGCCATTCCTCTCGGCGCAATGGGTCCTGGAAATGTTGCTCCATAGTTTGAAGTTCCAATAATTGGGTTCACATAATCGGCAGGTTCTTGTGCTTGCATTGTAAATACGATGCAAAAACAATACAACATAAAAAAAATATTTTTCTTCATCATACTATTATTTTTTTGAAGTGCTTAATGAATAAGGAACACTTTCTTCAGTGCTTCCCCAATTTTTATTAGGTGAACTATTCATATTAAATTGTAAAGTTCCTCCTTTTTGAATAGCATCAAATTTTATAAAAGTATTATTATATGATGCGCCATTTAACTTTGCTGTCTCTATATAATAATTACTTTTTGAATTATTTTTTGAAGTAATTTCAAACGTATTTCCATTTTCTAAATGCAACGTAGCTTTTTTAAATAATGGACTTCCAATAACATACTCATCAACTCCTGGAGTAACGGGATAAAAACCTAATGAACTAAACACATACCATGCAGATGTTTGTCCGTTATCCTCATCACCACAATAACCATCTGGCGTTGCGGAATACAAATTTGTTAACACATGACGTACTTTTTCTTGTGCTTTGTATGGCTGATTGGCATAATTATACAAGTAAATCATATGTTGAATTGGCTGATTTCCATGTGCATAATTCCCCATATTAGCAATTTGCATCTCTCTAATTTCGTGAATTGTTTGTCCATAATAAGAGGCATCAAAAGTTGGAGGCATTTCAAAAACGGCGTCTAATTTTGAAGCAAATTTTTCTTTCCCTCCCATTAGAGCTATCAATCCATCTATATCATGAAAAACAGACCACGTATAATGCAAACTATTTCCTTCTGTAAAAGCATCACCCCACTTTAACGGATTAAAAGGCGTTTGAAAACTACCATCTTCATTTTTACCACGCATCCAATTGGTTTCTGGGTCGAATATGTTTTTATAATTCATAGATTGCTTAAAGTATTTTTCGGCAATCTCCGTTTTCCCTAGTTTCTTCGCCATTTTAGCAATGGTAAAATCGGCATACGCATATTCTAATGTTCTGGCAGCATTTTCATTAATTCCAACATTATAAGGCACATATCCTAAAGTATTGTAATATTCTAAACCTGCTCTACCTACTGAATTCACGGGTCTTCCATCTGAAACTGTGGCATTTTTAAGCATAGCTTCCAATAGGATTTCAACATCCATATCTTTCACTCCTTTCAAAAAAGCATCAGAAATAATTGGCGCAGAATTAGAACCAATCATACAATCTCTATGGCCTGGACTTGCCCATTCTGGTAACCAACCAGATTCTTTATATGTGTTTGCTAGACCTTGCATTATTTCTCCGTTTAATTCTGGATACATCAAATTAAAAAATGGAAAAACCGCTCTAAATGTGTCCCAAAAACCATTGTCTGTAAACATATAACCTGGCAACACTTTTCCGTTATATGGGCTGTAATGCACTACTTCATTATGGGCGTTAAACTCATAAAATTTTCTTGGAAATAATAACACTCGGTATAAACTAGAGTAAAAAGTTCTTACATTATCTATATTATCATCTTCGATTTGAATACGTCTTAATTCCGTTTCCCAAGCTTGTTTTGCTTTTTCGTTGGTTTGCTCAAAAGTATCAGCTCCAATTTCTCTTGACAGATTTAATTGCGCCTGTTCAGAACTTATAAATGAAGAAGCAACTTTTACATGCACTACTTCCCCTTTTTTAGTTTTAAATCCTATAATAGCTCCCACATGTTCACCTTCACTATTTGTTGAATTTTCTACTAATTTCCAACCATCAGTCCACGTATGGTTTACTTCAAAATCTTTATCAAATTCAGCTACAAAATAATTATGAAAATTTTCTGGAACACCACCACTATTATTTCTACAATATCCAATTATTTTACGTTCTTCAGGAATAATTTTCACCATAGAACCTTTAAAAAAGGCATCTAACATAATGAATGATTTCTTAGATTCTGGAAACGTAAATTTAAAATGAGCTGCTCTTTCTGTTGGAGAAACCTCAGCTGTAATATCATAATCCGCTAAATAAACGGAATAATGATAGGGCTTTACGGTTTCTGCTTTATGCGAAAACCAAGATGCGCGTTCATCTTCCTGAAATTTCAAATCACCTGTTGTTGCCATTAATGAAAACGCAGCGTAATCATTAATCCAAGGACTCGGTTGATGCGTTTGCTTGATTCCTCTAATTTTATAATCATCATATTTATAGGTCCATCCATCACCCATTTTTGAAGTCATTGGAGTCCAAAAATTCATTCCCCAAGGTCTTGCAATCGCTGGGTAGGTATTTCCGTTTGACAAAATAAATTCTGAGTCTGTTCCCATTAAAGGGTTTACAAAATCAACCAAATAACTATCGGAAATAGTGGAATTATGTTCCTTGTTTTTATTTATATTGCAAGAAACAATTGTTGAAAATAGTACTACATATAAAAATTTAAAGGTTCTGATATTCATAATCTATTGGTTTAATTCAACTGCATTTCCGTGTCCTCTATATAGTTTTAAGGCATCTTCTAATTCAACTTCAATAATAGTAACATTTTCATCTAAGTTTTTTTCTTGAGGGACTTCTATTCTTAAAATTCCAGGAATATTATTCCAAGCGGCACCACCATTTCTTTCAAAATTTAATTCCTGATTAGTTCCTAAAACCTTGATAGACTTTACTTTATTTTGAATTCCTTTCAATGAAATATAATTTTTAGGTGTATCAAACAAACACAAATAAATTTTTGTATCATCTTTACTTAACAATGTTGGTCCGTAAAAATGTCCATAAGGCAATCCTGATTTTGAATTAAATACTGCTGTTTCATGTTTATGAATCCACGCTCCTAAAGCTTCTAAACGCTCCATTTGTTCATTGGCAATAGTTCCGTCTGGTTTTGGCCCAATATTTAACAGTAAATTTCCCCCAGAAGAAATTACTTCAACAAAAGTTCTAACAATTTGGGAAACTGGTTTGTAATTGGTGTCCGTAGGATAATATCCCCAGCTATCGTTCATTGTCATACAAAATTCCCAAGCTCCTTCTGGTCTAACAATAGGCACACCTTGCTCTGGCGTGCTATAATCTCCATGGGTTTTCAATCTTGAGTTTACGATTACTGAAGGATTCCAAGATAACAATGAGTCTTTTAATGATTCTGCTCTCCATTGTTCGCTAGATTTTTCCCAATCGCCATCAAACCAGTATAAATCTGGATTAAAATTAGTGCTCAGTTCTTTTAGCTGACCATTATTAAATTTAATAAACCGTTGCCATGGTGATAATTGATTTTGATTTTTTTGCGGATATTCTTTTCTAGTATTTGGGCGAGGAAAAACCACATCATAGTCTGGATGCGACCAATCACATAATGAGTAATACAAACCTACTTTTAAGCCCTCGTTTCTTAAAGCATTTACATAAGGTTTTACCAAATCTCTTTTAGCTGGTGTTTTTTCTTTTACATTTAACTTGCTGTATTTCGTATCCCATAAGGCAACACCGTCATGATGTTTTGTGGTTAAAACAGCATAACGAGCTCCCACTTTTTTAAATAATTTTGCCCAAGCTTCTGGATTGTAATTTTCAGCTGTAAAACCTTCTCCTTGAGACATATAATCCTCATAAGAAATTCTTTTGTGGTACATAGACCAGGATTCTCCAATTCCTTTTACTCCATAATATCCCCAATGAATAAAAATACCTAATTTGGCATCTTGAAACCATTCTAAACGCTGTTCTTTTGTTAATTTCTCTTGTGCAAAAGTTTGATTTGCAATAAGAAATAATAAGATAATAGTTAATTTTAAATATTTCATTTTTTTAATTAATTAGAATTTCATCAATAAATAACCAAGCACTACCACCATTTGTTTTTTTATTTAAACAAGTTGCCACAACTTTTATATAGTGTGTTTTTTGAGTAGAAAATTCAACTTTAAAGTCTTTTAATTCTGCAGCAGCATTCGCTTTAAATGCTCTTTCAATTTTCCCAATTGACTTGAAATTTTTACCATCAATAGAACTATAAACTTCTATAGCAGTTGGGAAAAATATTGATGGCCCTTGATTTTCTAGAGAACCAACTAAAACTTCTGAAATTTCTTGTTCTACACCTAAATCAATAATAACCTCCATGTTTTTACCTAACCAACCTTGCCATTGTTTATTATTATAATCTTTAGTGGCTCGCAACGTATTTACCATATTAAACTCACCAGCTCCTTGGTATCTTTCATCATATGGCTCTAAATATTCAACTTTTTTAGCTACTCCTTTATGAAACTTTATAGTATCAATTAATGTATTTCCAACAGGTTTATTGTCTTTAAATAATGACGCCTTTACAATTGTAGTTTTATTTAATTGAATAGGTTGTGTAAATTTTGTTGCATTTTCGTTAATTTCATCAGTTCCTAAAACGTATCTGATATCTGGATCTAGAAATTCATTTTGCAATGACAAACTCACTGTTTTACTTTCTAAATCAACAGACGTATTTGCTGTTACTAAGTAGGAACTTTTTGCATAATTGATGCCTAATAATTCATATCTTTTAAACATTGAAGTCACTCTGTTTGAAAAACGCCCCCAATCTTTCAATTTTTTCGGAGACCAAAGCGCTTCAGATAAGGCAGCTAATCTTGGGAAAATCATATATTCCGAGTGTGCTTCTGTTTGAATTTGTTCTGACCATAAATTTGCTTGCCCGCCTAAAATATGTTTTGTTTCAGCTTCTGTTAATTCTTCAACAATAGGATCAAATTCATATACTTTACTTAACGGTGTATAACCTCCCCAAGCTAAAGGCTCTTCATTTTGCGGCCCTTGATAATGATCGAAATAACAGTGAGATCCAGGAGTCATAATAACATCATGACCTTGTTTTGCTGCTTCTATACCTCCTTGTACACCTCTCCAACTCATAACAGTTGCTTCTGGAGCTAAACCACCTTCTAAAATTTCATCCCAACCAATTATTTTTTTATCTTTTGAATTGATAAATTTCTCCATTCTTTTTACGAAATAACTTTGTAATTCTTCAACATTATCAAGGCGTTCCGTTTTCATTCTTTTTTGACAATGTGAACATGAAGCCCAATTTGTTTTTGTAGCTTCATCCCCTCCAATATGAATATATTTTGAAGGGAATAATTCCATTACTTCTAACAATACATTTTCTAAAAATTCAAAAGTTGAATCTTTTCCTGCACAATAAATTTCAGTAATTGGCCAAACACCTCCTGAGGGAACTCCTATAGGTTTTTCAGAACAAGAAAGTTCTGGATACGCTGCAATAGCACTCATAACATGTGCTGGCATTTCTATTTCAGGAATTACTTCTATGCCTCTAACAGTTGCATAAGCAACAATTTCTTTAATATCTTCTTGAGTATAAAATCCGCCATAAGTGGCTTTGTCTTCTGCCGTAGTTACTCTTCTACCATCCCAATGTAAATCTTCTTGATCCAATCTAAATGCGCCAATTTCAGTTAATTTTGGGTATTTTTTTATTTCAATTCTCCAACCTTGGTCATCTACTAAATGAAAATGTAAAACATTCATTTTAAGCATTGCCAAACGATCAATAGTTTTTTTTATATATTCCTTTTTAAAAAAATGACGTGCAACATCTAAATGAAGACCTCTGTATTGAAAACGAGGTTGGTCTTTAATTTCAATAACTGGAACAACCCAATGAGCATTTGAAACTTTTTCTTCACTTTCTATTTCAACTGGTAATAACTGACGAATGGTTTCTAACCCATACATAAATCCAATAGAATTACTGGCTTTTATTATTATTTTATCTGTAAAAACACTCAAATGATACTCTTCTTTTTTTAAATTATTATCTTGAACAAACTCAACATAATTTTTTGTTGGCGTTTCTTTTGTTATTTCTAAATTCCAACCTTCCGTATTTTTAAATTTTTCTACTAATACATTATTTAGTACTAATTCATTTTTAAAATTAATAACAAATTTTGTATTTTCAGTAAATTCAAATGTTCCTTCACCAATTTTTAATTCAGCTGGTTGTGGAATTATTTGGATATCACTTTCTGTAAATACTTTTACTTGCTTACTACAAGAAAAAAGTGACACAAGCAATATAATTGCTACAATTTTTGAAAACCCTAATTTTCTCATTTTATTTAAATTTTATATAATTAACTAATATATACTTCTAATAATTCTGACTTTTCAGCAGCTGCTAATTGGTATTCCTTTAAAGTAGCTGGAATTAAAACTGTTTCTCCTTTTACCAACTTTTCTTCTTCAGAATCACCATATTTTATAGTAACCTCCCCTTCAACACACATATAAATTACAAATGAATCTTTCGTAGAATTGTTTATATGAACTTCCCCTTTTATTACAATTGTATTTGTAGTAAAGTACTGGCAACTTACTAGTGATGATGGTGCATTCAATTCTTTTTTATACGTCGTTTTGTATTCTTTTTGAGCCGTATAATCAATAGCGTCTAAGGCTAGTTCCGTATGAAGTTCTCGTGAGTTTCCTTTATCATCTAACCGACCCCAATCATAAACCCGATAGGTGATATCACTTGTTTGTTGAATTTCTGCCAATAAAACTCCAGCGCCAATTGCGTGAATTCTACCAGTTGGTATAAAATAAACATCGCCTTGTTGTACTTTTTCTTGATTTAATATTTCTAATAATTTCTTTTCTTCAAGGTGTTTTATGTATTCTTCTTTTGAAGTGTTTTTATTGAAACCTACAATTAAATTTCCTTCAGCTTCCGCCTGCATTACATACCACATTTCAGTTTTTCCAAAAGAATTATGACGTTCTTTCGCTAAAGTATCATTTGGGTGTACTTGAATACTTAAAGCTTCTTTAGCATCAATAAATTTTATAAGAAGCGGGAAATTATTTCCAAATTTATTATAAACGTTTTCACCTACTAGGTTAGCTTTATAGGTATTTAATACTGTTTTTAAAGATATGCCTTTTAAAACACCATTATTAACTATTGAAACATTTCCATCAACATCTGAAAGTTCCCAACTTTCCCCTATATCGTTTCTTGTAGATTTTTTATTAAATACTGTTTTTAACTTCTCTCCACCCCATATTTTATCTTTTAAAATAGGTTCGAATTTTATTGGATAATTTATATTCATTTTTTTTATTTTACCTTAATTGTCCCAAGACATTTTAAATTGTGCATCTTCCATTCTATTTCCGTTTTCTTCATCATAAATTGCATAATTGAAACCAGAGCGTAAGCTATAACCTGCGTGTTCTCCATTTTTATTTACAGCAATAAATCCGACTTGTAAATATTCCATATCCTTATGGTTTTTATGCTTGTTGTAAATACGTTCCACAATTTCTTTACAAGCATCAAAAGGCGATTTTCCTTGACGCATTAACTCCACAACCATAGCACTTCCAGCTGTTCTAATAACTGCTTCACCTAAACCTGTTGCTGCAGCCGCACCCACTTCATTATCTAAAAACAATCCAGCCCCAATAATTGGAGAATCTCCAACTCTACCATGCATTTTCCAAGCGGCGCCACTTGTGGTGCAACCACCAGAAATATTACCATTTTCATCAACTACCAGCATTGAAATTGTATCGTGATTTTCAATATTTATTACCGGTTTATATTTGGATTCTTCTATCCATTTTTTCCAATCCTTTTCGGCTTCTAGGGTTAGTAAATTCTCTTCAACAAAACCTTCAGAAAGCGCAAATTGAAGTGCTCCTTTACCTGATAACATTACGTGAGGTGTATTTTGTAACACTCTTTTTGCTACCGAAATTGGATGCTTAATTCCTTGTAAAAAGGATACAGAACCACAATCGCTGTTGTGATCCATAATACAAGCATCTAAGGTTACGTGCCCTTCTCTGTCTGGAAAACCTCCGTAACCAACACTTTTAACAGTTGGATCTGCTTCTGGAATTTTTAGTCCTTCTTCGATAGCATCTAATGCAGATTTTCCACCTTTTAACTGGTTCCAAGTTGCTTCGTTAGCAGGTAAACCATGGTTCCAAGTAGAAATTACTAATGGTTTTTTTGGGTTTTTAACCACCTTTTTCGCAGAAATAGTTTCCTGTTTCACAGCTAATTCCTTACAACTTAAAACAGCACTTAATCCAATAGTTCCTAAAGCGGCTTTTTTTATAAAATCTCTTCTTTCCGACATACACTTACTTTTAATGATACACTTTTGAACTTGATGCCATGGTGTTTTTTACATTTTTATTTGGAAGATTTCCCATCGTAAAAATCAGTTTTCCACCATTCATAATTTCAGTATGTGTAATGTAATTTCGTTCAATTATTTTTCCGTTTAACTCAATAGTCTGAATATATTTATTCTCTGAACTATTATTTTTAGTTTCAACAGTAAATATTTTTCCGTTTTCTAAATTCAATCTTGCGGTATCTATTATTGGTGAGCCAAAAGCATAAACTCCCTGCGCTGGATTTACTGGATAAAAACCTAAAGCACTAAACACATACCAAGACGACATTTGTCCGCAATCTTCATTTCCACAATGTCCGTTTGGTTCGTTTTTATATTGTGTTTCTAAAATTTCACGTACCAATTCTTGTGTTTTCCAGGGTTTATTAATGTAATTGTACAAATATGCTACGTGATGACTTGGTTCGTTTCCGTGTGCGTATTGCCCAATCATTCCGGTACTAAAAATTGGTAATATTTCTTCAGGAAGTGGATTTAGCGAAAACATGGTGTCTAATTTTTTTTCAAACAAGGCGTTTCCTCTCATAATTTCTGTTAAACCTTCAATATTATGTTGCACGGACCAAAAGTATTGCCAGGCATTACTCTCACAAAAATAAGGTGAGTATTCTTTAGAAATAAATTCCTTAACAAATTCGCCATTTTTTAATTTCGGACGCATAAATGTGCTTTGGATATCGTACACATTTCTCCAATTTTCGGAACGTTTTAAAAACTGATTGTAATCTTCTGTTTTACCCAAGGCTTTTGCAAATTGTGCAATACACCAATCATCATACGCATATTCCAACGTTTTAGAAACCGACCAATTTTCATGGTGTTCATCTACAGGAACGTAGCCTAGTTTTATGTATTCATCAATTTGTCTGGAATTATCTGTTGCACTTGCAATACAAGCCTTGAAAGCCAACTCGCTATCAAAATTTTTTACTCCTTTAAAATAAGCGTCCACAATAACTGGCACTGCGTGGTAACCAATCATCATATTTGTTTCGTTTCCTTGCAGAGACCAAACAGGTAACAAACCCGTTTCTTTATAATGTGCCAACAAAGAATTTACCATATCCGAAGTTCGTTCTGGATGTAAAATAGTGTATAATGGATGCGCCGCTCTGTAGGTATCCCAAAGTGAAAAAGTATCATATCTATTAAAACCTTCCGCTTTTTCAATGGTACCATTTGCTCCTTTATAATTCGAATTATAATCGCTCAACAAGGTTGGTGCCAACATAGATTGATACAGCATGGTATAAAAAATATGTTTTATGGTATCGTCTGAAGTTGAAATTTCAATTTTTTGAAGTTCTTTTTCCCATTTCGCTTCTGCTTGCTGCTTAACTGCATCAAAATTAAAATCGGACGTTTCAATTTCTAAAGATTTATGAGCTCCAGCAATATCAGCTGTTGAAATACCTGTTTTTAAAACAATTTGTTCTGCTTCTTCCGTTTTATAATTTAAACTTATCTTGGTATTTCTATGTGTAACTGGAGAAGTTGATAGTGTATCATTTTTAAAGATTTGATACGATTCAAAAGGTTTAGAAACTTTAATTACAAAATACACACGTTGATCTTTTGCCCAACCTGTCGATTTTCTATAACCTTCAATAGTTGTGTTATTTAGTACATTAATATGTGTTTCGGTTGGACTGTCCCAATTTAATGCATATCCTAAATCGATATGAATTTGAGTTTTATCATCTTTTGGAAACGTATATCTGTGAACTCCAGTTCTTTCGGTAGCCGTTAGTTCTGCTTTAATTTCATAGTCTAACAAATCAACTGAATAATAACCTGGCGAAGCAGTTTCCTTTTCGTGAGAAAAACTTGAAAAAGGTTTAAAATTGTTCGCTTCTATTCTTTTTGAAAACTTACTATTGGTTGGCATTACCAAAATATCGTATAGATCCCCTGCTCCAGTACCTGTTAAATGTAAGTGTGAAAAACCTGAAATTATAGAATCTTGGTAGAAATAACCCGCAATTCTATCCCAGCCTGGAATACCAATATCTGGACTTAACTGCACCATACCAAAGGGTACAGTTGCTCCCGGATATGTGTTCCCAGGACCATCTGTTCCAATAAATGGATTTACATAGGTTGTTAATTTTTCAGGTTTTAGTATTGATTTTGCACAACCAAAAAACAATCCAAAAAAAATGATGAATATAAGTCCGAACTGCTTCATAGGTTAAAATATTATTTCAAATTTTCTTTTGTTTCTTTAATTGCTTTTAAAAACTCTTCCGTAATCGCTGGACCATCAAAAAATGTGATTCCTTTTGCTCCGTTTTCTTTTGCCATTAAAATTGCTTGTTTAAACTCATCAACAGATTTAAAATCTGGCATATAAATTCCTGTATTTACACCAATTCCTTTGTCTTTTACATCTTCAACACCTTGTTTAGTTGCAAAACCAATCCAATCTACTTCTTCATTATAAAATCCGTGATAAATCATTGGATATACTTCGTTAATTTTCCATTTATCCCAACGCTGACGTACCATATGGTCTGCCATTTCTGGATAAGGAAAAACTGCTGCTGTCAAATTTTTATTATATTTATGAACAATTTCATACGCATCATTCACCACATTTCTAACAGCATTTAAACGGAACTGTTTCCACTCCATATCTATAGATGTATTTTTACTTTCTTTTGGATTTTTATGGTGAATTTTTTCAAATTCACTTACACAAACATCACAATAACAAAAATCGTATTCTGCTAATTCTTCATCTTGCACTAAATTGTTGTACGTTGGTAATAAACCAATTGGTAGAAAAATATCTGAAAAACGGATATAATCTAAATGGACACTTTCAATACCATCTACTTTTGCCAAACCTTCAACTAAACTTAAAACATGGTTACGAGATTCTTGTCTAGTTGGACATAACCATTGGTAATAACCCACATACGGACGTGTATCAAAACATGATTTTCCTTCTCTACTAACCGCATACCATTCCGGGTGTTTAAGCGCAATGGTGTCTCCAGGGCGGTTCATAGCCATAATCCACGCGTGTACTTTTAAGCCTTTTTCAGTGGCTATAGGTGTAATTCTTCTTAACAATTCAGGATCTGTTCCTGTGTTTATTAAAACTTCATCAATCCCTGCAAATTTGTACTTTTCAAATTCTTTTGCATATTCTTCATTCGATTTTTCATTGCTTGCAGTTGTCCAAACTCCAAATTCAAATGAGTTTTCTGTTGTTACGTTTTCTGAAATTGCTGTAGCATCTTTTTTTTCTTTTGTTGTTTCACAAGAAAAAATACTGAATACCACTGCAAATAATAATAATTTATATAGTTTCATAATAAATTTAATTTGAAATAATGTTGCCGTTTTCTTTAATAATTAAGGTACTGTTGGTAAAAGGACTTTTTACTGAAATATTATAACCCGTTGCATGATTTTCTAATATTGGCTGCAACGTTTTATGATTGATAATTATAGCTTTTGTGGTTAAACTATCTATAGATGTTGCCCAAGATTTATGCTTTTGATGATAGTTGTTTTGCGCTTTATACAAGTTATACAATTGCTCTTTTATAAGATCATCTTGTGGAATTGTAAACGTATCTTTAGCCCCTACTTCTTTGGAGGAAAAATAGACATATCCCCATTTTTCAGGTTCGTGCATATTTATAACACCTTGTGGAGACCACACCCAATTATACTCATGCAAATAGTTTCCTTTTGCATCTTTTTTGCGTTGATACTTCCCATTTTCTAATTGGAAATCCCAATTAACTCTTGAAAAATTGACTCTCCAATGGCTATTTACAGGTACATTTTTTTCAAAGTAGGATTTTTTATAAACCTCCCAAGGAATTGCCAACTCCAATGTCCAGCCTTTATCTTTATCTGTTGAATTGTTTAACGTTCCATCTACTTTTACAGCAGATTTTAAACCCGTTAGTGTCCAATCATTTAGAACTACGTTTTTTTCTCTGTAAGGTTTTGTAATGAATAAATCCCATACCGTATTTAACGCGTTTACCTCCAACTCGTAATAATTAAAAGTATCACCATCTGGATCTATAAAAACTTCAAAATCGTTGTTATTAAAAATAATAGCATCGCGTTGAGTAATATCTGCCCACACGTGAGGCTCTTCCATTTTAGCTAAAATATAGAAATAGGTTTCATCCCACATCATTTTAACTTGCGTTTTATATGTTGGTTCTTTTACACCTTCAATATCAATAAAAGGGGTAGTCCATTCCACTTTACTCCAAGAAGTTTCGGATGCTGCACCGTCAATAGTAATTGTTTCAGAAGTTTTGTACGCAATATAGCTTTTAGGAACACTATTGATAGATTGTGCGCAACTAACTGCTGAAAATAAACACAATGCTATAATTAAATTTGTTAATTTCATCTGTTTATATTTATTTTTTTTACTCATTTAAATAGAACATCTTTAATAATTATACCTCTACATGATGAAATTTAAATATTGTGATGTTCTACTATTTTTATAAACTATTACTTTTCGTATATTGAATTACTTCACTTAATTTACCAAATGCTAAAGCTACCACAGTATCTGCAGCGCCATAATATACTGCTAATTTATCCTCTTTAACATCATGTAAAGCTGCACAAGGAAACACTACATTTGGTACATCTCCAACCTGCTCGTAATTTACGTGTGGACCTAATAAATACGGTTGAGTTCTGTATTTTACGTTGTCTGGCTGGTGCTCATCTAAAATAGCGGCTCCCATTGCATATCTAAATCCGTTACAAGTATTTATTACACCGTGGTATAACATTAACCAACCTTCATCCGTTAAAATAGGAATTGGACCAGCACCAATTTTTGTACATTGCCAGGCGCTGTCTTCAAAAGGAGTCGCTTTCATAACACAACGATGCTCACCCCAATATTTCATATCTGGGCTGTAACTGATATAAATATCTCCAAAAGGTGTATGTCCGTTATCGCTTGGGCGACTTAACATGGCATATTTTCCATTTATTTTTTGTGGAAATAACACTCCATTTCTATTAAAAGGAAGAAAAGCATTTTCACATTGAAAAAACTCCACAAAATCAAAGGTATACCCAATTCCAATAGTTGGACCATTATAGCCGTTACACCAAGTAATCCAATATCGGTCTTCAATAAAAACAACACGAGGGTCGTATTTATAGTCAGAATCTATCATTTCGGTATTTCCAGCTTGCATTGTAATTGGTTCGTGATTGATATCCCAATCAATTCCATTTTTACTGAATCCAGCAAAAATATTCATTTGAACTGCTTTATTATCACATCTAAAAACACCTGCAAAACCATCTTTAAAAGGTACAACTGCACTGTTAAAAATACTATTTGAACTAGGTATTTGGTCTCTTTTTATAATTGGGTTTTCTGAATATCTCCAAATTACTTCGTTGCTATTTGCCGGTTTATCTTGCCAAGGAATTGTATTCACCATCGTATATTTTTAATTGTTTATTTAATTTTTTTTAACTAATTAGTTAGGTAGTCTTCTAACCTTATCTAACCACGTAAATTTAAGAATTATTGAGGTTATTATAAATATAACCAATGCTATTATAGTTTTGGGGTAATCTCTGATCAATAAATAAATGGGCAACACAATCATACTCGATTGCCAAACAACACCAATAACACAATTCCCCATATCAAACCAAAACTCAGAATTTGTTTCCGCAGTTTCATCTTCTTTTTTCAATTCATTTAAAACTGGTTTCCAAAATCCCCAAGGATGTACATTTTTATAAAATACCTTTAATACTTCCATATTTGTTGGTGGACTTAAATAAGTTCCTAAAAAAGACCCCAACAATGAAACACCAAATATTATTGGGAATAAGTAAATAGCAGATACGTTTGATAATTCATAAAGTATTGATCCTTCGGTAAAATTTACTTTATTCTGATCTAATAGAAACTGTAGACTCGCAATAATTAAACCGGCTAACATCCCCCAAAAATAACCCCAACCGTTAAATCTCCACCAAACCCACTTTAAAAAGTTTGCAGCTACATAACCACCAAAAAGTGCACTTGTAATCCACAACGTTAATGAGTTAATTGAGTCTGCAAAAAAGCCCATAAACACACCTAAGCCAACAACCGCAAATGAGGCAATATGACTGGCTTTTATATAATGTTGATCTGTAGCTTTAGGCTTAAAATATTTTTTGTAAATATCGTTTACAATATACGCTGGCCCTGCATTTACAAAGGCAGAAAAAGTTGACATAAATGCCGCTAATAATCCTGCTAATAATAATCCTTTAATACCTACTGGTACGTGAAAATTAATAACTTTAGGTAAAATAATTTCTAAATCTGCACCTGTTAAATTAGGATTGGCAATCATTTCCGGAGCTAACACAACCAAAGCAATAACGACTACGCCTCCAATTAATAAATATCTTGGAATAAATAATATTAAGTTTGTAAAACCAGCCATATATGCTGCTTCTTTAACTGTTTTTGTTGATAAAATTCGTTGCATATCAAAACTTGGAGTTGGCCCCGCAATACTTGCAAAAAAACCTTTAAATAGGCTCATACCAATCAAAGCCCCAAACATTTTATATCCTTCAGAATCTATTAAATTATTAAAAGCTTGGTATTTTGAACTATCCCAATGCTCCCCTAATTCCCAACTAAAAAATATGTTTTTCCATTCTGGTGTAATTACACCAGCAATGTCGGCATCACTAAAAGCAAAAAATGTATATCCAGCAATTAAAATACCAGCAATTACCATAATTCCGTACTGTAAAACTTCAGTTGCAACCACCGAAAACATACCGCCTTTTATAGTATAAACTGTGGTAAGGAAAATAATAATTAATGCGTATGATTGTTCCGAATTTAAAATTACAGTATTCCCAATTTCTAAAGCTACATCCCACGGTAAAATAACTGTCATAAATTTACCTACACCTTCAAAAAAATAGGCGATAAAACCAATGGCTGCTACAACAGCAAAAATTGCTACAATCTTATGGGAAGCCCTACCTGCTTTATCATCACCAAAACGTGTTAAAATCCATTCGGAACCTGTCATAATATTTGATCTTCGTATCCAAACGGCTAAAAACATCATTATAAAAATTTGGTTCCATATTGGCCACAACCACATTAACATAAAACTTTTAGCTCCGTACAAAAAAAGCCAACCTACCATTAAGGCTGTTCCTGAAATATCGAACATTCCAGATCCATTGCTTAAGCCTAAAAAATACCATTTGATATTATTTCCTCCTAAAAAATAGGAATTTAAACCTTTAGAAGCTTTTTTAGAAACCCAAATACCAACAAAAAGTGTTAGCAAAACGTATATCGCAATTATTGATGCATCAATTATATTCATTCTATTAGTGATTCTTAGTTAGTGATTCCCCAATTTTTATTGGGCGTTTTTCCCATCACAAATTGAAGTATGCCTCCTTGTTGAATTTGTTTATGACTTATGAACGTTTTATTGAATTTTTTACCGTTAAGTGTAGCCGATTGGATATACATATTTTCATCTGAAACATTTTCAGCTTTTATGGTGAATGAAATGTTTTTAGAAATCTTAATAGTTGAAGATTTAAACAGCGGACTTCCTATTTGATAGTCTCCAGATACAGGATTGAATGGATATAACCCCATAGAGCTAAATACATACCATGCTGACATTTGTCCACAATCTTCATTTCCACTTAACCCATCTGGCGTTGTATTGTATTGCGATTTTAAAATTTCACGTACCCAATATTGTGTTTTCCATGGTTTGTTTGCCAAATTAAACATATACGCAATGTGATGACTTGGTTCATTTCCGTGCGCATATTGACCGATTAAACCTGTAATATCTGCCGAAATATTTTCTCCTGTAATTTCTGAAGATTCTGTAAATAATTGTTCCAATTTAGTGGTAAACTTATCTTCGCCTCCGTGCATTTTAATTAGGTTATCTACATCATGTAAAACAAACCAGCTATGTTGCCATGCATTTCCTTCGGTATATTCTGCGTGCACTCTATGTGCTGAATATTTTGGATCAAACGGTTCTTTCCATTCCGTACCTTTATCATTTTTGCCACGCATAAAACCTGTTTTAGCATCAAATAAATGCTCGTATGCTTTTGATCGATTCATAAAATAAGTGTAATCATCCTTTTTACCCAACGCTGTTGCTATTTGCGCCACACACCAATCGTTGTATGCATATTCTAGCGTTATTGTAACCGATTCATCTAGTAAATTATGTGGAATATAACCATACTTTTTATAAAAATTCAAACCTCTTTCATCTTGCATCATAGTGGTTTTCATTGCTTCATAAGCCTTGGCAATATCAAAACCTTTAATTCCTTTTATATATGCTTCTGCAATTACTGGAATTGAATGATAACCAGTCATTGTATTTGTTTCATTTCCATACAACGTCCAAACTGGTAATATTTTATTTGTTTCATAATACGCCAACATAGAATTAATTATGTCCGAAACTTTATCTTGAGCTGTAAATGTTAACAATGGATGTTCAGCTCTAAAAGTATCCCAAAGAGATAATGTTGAGTATGCGGTATAGTTTTCAGCTTTTATAATTTCATCATTCTCTTTTCTAAATTCTCCATTAACATCACTAAAAGTTACTGGAGCAACTTGTGTATGGTATAAGGCTGTGTAAAAAATAGTTTTTAAATCTTCATTATCTGTTTCAATTATAATGTTCGATAGATTTTTGTTCCAAATTTCTGAAGCTTCATTTTTAACAGTTTCAAAATCAATAGCTTCTTTTGATAAATTTTCCAGCGCATTTTCCTCACTTACAGAAGATAAAGCAACTTTAACTAAAAGTTCTTGTGTATTTTCTGATTTAAAATAAAGTTGTGCGAATGATTTTTCTCCCACTACTGAAGTTGCCTTTGCTACATAATTTCTATCCGTTACCAATTCCTGTTTTTCAATTGGTTTTGAAAATTTAGCTACAAAAAATACTTTTTGGTTTTTTGCCCAACCTTCACTATACCTATATCCAGATATAGTATTTGCATCAACAATGGTAATTTTGGAAGCCAAAGTTTTATCCCAATTTATGGCAAAACCTAAATCAACAATTACCGACTGAATATCATTTTTTGCAAACGTATATTTATGAAAAGCTGTTCTTAAGTTTGACGTTAATTCAACTTTTACATTATGATCTTTTAAATACACACTATAATATCCTGGAGAAGCTGCCTCCTCATCATGAGAATATAACGATTTATAAGGCAAATCATCTCTAGATTTTATTTCTTTAGACAAATCTACTTTTCTATTAATTGGCATTAATCGAATATCAGCCAAATCACCAATACCCGTTCCGCTTAGGTGTAAATGACTAAACCCTATCATTATTGAATCGGAATAATGATATCCAGAACACCAATCCCATTCAGAAATTCCATTATCTGGACTTACTTGCAACATTCCAAATGGTACTGTTGCGCCAGGATACGTATGCCCATGACCACCAGTTCCAATAAACGAATTCACATAATCCTCAGGATTTAAATCAATTTTATTTTCATTATAAACATTATGTTGTTTACATGAAATGTTCATAAATATGACCGCTATAAATATGTATATATGTAATTTTCCCATTTTATGCTTTTAATAAATTTGAATATTGTAATTATGCTACCTTATTATTTAAGTTATAAATATTACTTAAATTAGCTTCAATTAAAAAATATTTAGACGTATAACATCTAAACAACGTTGAATACTTAAAAAAAGACAAAACAATGTCGCAAATTATAAAAGAATTATCAGTAAGCTTGGGAACTATTCGTGAAATTAAAATTAAGCATCATTTTCTTTTTTGGTCTATTTATTTCATCTTTAACATCCTTCGTTGGGGAAGTTATTTTAATGATTATGAATACTCTCTTAAAACAAATTTAATTGGGTTTCCAATACACATGACTCTCTGTTATTTAAATATTTATGTTTTATTTCCAAAGCTAGTTTTTAAAAAAAAATATATTACATATGTCTTTTTTCTGCTATTATCACTCTTTATAATGTTGCTCGTAAAATTCAATCTTACGTATTTTTTAGTAAGTGAAAACGTATGGCCAGAAGGAACTGAAGTAATAAGCAAATTAACGCTCAATTACTCTGTTGATATGATGATAGGTGAATTATATGTAATAACATTTGCTACTGCAATTAAAATTACTATGGACTGGTTAAAAGAGCACAAACGATTAACTGATTTAGAAAAACTTCAATTAGAAACGGAATTATTATTTTTAAGAAGCCAAATTTCTCCACACTTCTTTTTTAACACGTTAAATAACATTTATTCTTTATCCTTAGAAAATTCAACAAAAACGCCTAAAATAATTCTAAAACTTTCAGAATTAATGCGGTACCTTTTGTATGAAACCAAAAAAAAGAAACAAAGTCTTGAAAAAGAAATACTTTGTATCCAAAATTATTTAGATCTAGAACGCATTCGATTTGATGAAAATTTAGAAGTTAATATGACTATTTCTGGAGATATTATGAATAAAAAAATTGCACCAATTCTATTATTATCTTTTATTGAAAATGCTTTTAAGCATGGTGCCAATAAAAATATTGGAAAAATTAGAATAGATATTGATTTTAAAATTATCGATGATTTTCTTTACTTTAGCATTTCCAACCCAACACCTGCCATTTCTAATTTTGAGCAGAGATTTGTTAATGAGTCTAGTGGTATAGGAATTAAAAATGTTAAAAAGAGACTCGCCCTTGGTTATAAAAATAATGAATATGAATTAGTAATAAAAAATCTGAAAAATATATTTGTTGTTGAACTTAAAATTAAAGTATCATGAAAATAAACTGTATCATAATTGATGATGAACCACTAGCAATAAATGTAATTAAAAATCATTTAAAAGAGTTTAATGAAGTTGAGCTTATGAAAACTTTTAGCAATGCTATAGATGGATTGTCGTTTATAAAAGAAAATAAAGTTGACCTTATTTTTTTAGATATAAATATGCCTCTTTTAGATGGGTTTAGTTTTATAAAAAGTCTTGAAAAAAAACCTCAAATTATCATTACTACTGCACATTCTGAATTTGCTGTAGAATCGTATGAATTAGATGTATTAGATTATTTAGTTAAACCTATTTCTTTCCAACGATTTGTAAAATCCATCAACAAAACTTTTCAAATTTTTAGTAAAAGTAATATTATTACTAATATTGAAAGACCAAACATTTTTATTAAAGTGGACAAAAAGAAGATGAAAAAAATATTTCTTGATGAAATTTTAGTTATCGAAAGCTTAAAAGATTATTTAAAAATAAACACACTAACAAATAGGTATATTATTCATCAAACTTTAAGCAGTTTTACAGACTTATTACCTCCAAATAAGTTCATTAGAATTCATCGATCATATACAATTGCTATTGACAAAATTGATACAATTGAAGGAAATAGTATTGAAATTGGTAATGTTAGATATACTATTGGGCGGTCTTATATTGATGAAGTTAAAAGCGCTATTTTAAAATGAAAAAAATCAATAATATACTGTTTATCAACATCTAGAAAGTAATTCGGTGTCAGTTAACACCTAAAATAAAGTGACCCCTATATAGCTCCTTTTTATTTGATTTTATATAGTTTTTGTTGGTATTTCCGGGAAAGTAAAAACCCCACAAACGTAGTGTTTGTGGGGTTTTGTTGTTTTTTGGTTGTTTGCTTGCAGAGAGGAAGGGATTCGAACCCT
>JAGPIQ010000245.1 GCA_018054895.1 Lutibacter sp.
TGTTGGCTAAACGGAACTCTATTTTCATAATAGAAATAATTTCCACCCGTTGATGAAGTATTATAAGTTGCTGTAAACTTAATTTTACTTGGTAAAACAATTTGCGACATAGCATTAAAAAACCACAAGCCTTTTCCACTAACCTCAGGCAAAATGTGCTTTTGATGTCCAACATATAAATACAAGAAATTAATCTCATCTGGATTAAAATCAAATTTCAACGTTTCCTTTAATCCTTTGGTAAACAACATGTAAGGAACTGGTAAACCAAAATTAAAATTATGAATGGTTATTTGTGGAATATTTTCTGATATACTTGCAGCTCCATCACCATCAGTAATTATTCTATTCATTACCTGATTATTGGCATCGCTACGAGAATAACCAATGAAAAAGTATTCAAAAGCACTTATTTTAAACTCATAATTATCAAAAATGGTAGGTTCTAAATTTGGATTTCCAAAAAAGGAAACATTGGGATTTTGATAATTGGTATTGTTCGGATTTAAAGCAGAAGTATTGGGCAAACTAATCTTTTTATTATAATTCGCATTCACAAAAACTTGTGGAATTATATTGTATTGAATACTTGCATTTGGAAAAAAACGGGTTTGATTAAACGGAATTAATTCATCAGTATCTGTATTTCCATCAATAGCATACGACTCTAATCTTCCTCCTAAAATAAAATCAAACTTTTTATAAGAAGATTGAAATTCAGAATAAGCTGCTAAAGTGGTTCGTTGATAATCTAAATTAGTTACACCTAAATTTAGGGCTTCAAATTCTAATTTATCTGCTAAAACTCCAGTTGAAAATTTAGTTTTCTCTAAAAATGAAAACTCTTGTGAGTAATCGGTTTTAAATTGATAAAACAATTGATTATAACCATTATCCAAGACCGAATTTCCAGAAACTCTATTATTCAAATCGAAATTATTGTCAACCGAATTTACATTAAATCTAAAATCTAATTTTTTAGTTGCATCATCAAATCGCTTCTGATAGTTTAAAGCAACATCATTTCTATTAAGTTTGTTTTTACTTTTATCGCTGGTTACAAATCCAAAACCACTAGCATCAATTAAAGCATTATTATTTGAAGTGGTGAAATCATAATTAACCAAAAATCTATCTTTTTTAAAATCGAACTTTAAACCGGTTTTAAAAAAGTAAAAACGATTTTCTCTGTCGGTCGTATTTTTAGAAAGTAGAGTAGTTTCATTTTCAAAATTTGTACGCTGGTAACCTTGGTTAAAGTTTTGCCCCAATTGTACTTGCCAACCAAACCATTTGTTTTTTGCATTGACCAATAAACTATTATTAAATCGATGACGTGATTTGTCGTATTTTGTATAACTATATCCGTTTGAATACGTTGCCGAAAGATATTTTTTAGCGTTTTTCGAAGTTACAATATTTATAATTGCTCCACCAGAAGTTGCAGGAAATTCGGCACCTGGTTGCGTAATAATTTCTACTTTTTCAATTGAATTTGCAGGCATACTTTCTAAATATGAAGTAAGTTCATTCGAAAAAATATTTAATGGTCTGGCATCCATAAACACTTCTAATTGCTTTCCTTGATACATCATTCCGGCCACATCAGAAACTATTAATCCGGGTAGTTTTTTTAATCCTTCCATCACAGAGCCTGAATTCAAATGACTTTGTTCAGAAAAATCAAATATGGTCCTGTCGGCTTTTTGTTCAATACTTTTCTTTTTAGATTGCACCACAACTTCATTTAATTCAGTGGTTTTTACGCTATCTTTAACTGTTTCTTCTTGAGCAACTGAAAATTGAAAAGCTAAGACTGAAAGGAAAATCAAAAAATTTCTCATTGTAGTAATTTATTTGCAATTAGTAGGCTTTTTCCTGTTTTGTTACAAATAAAATTATTTATTCCACAATCCACAACAAAACTGGTTTTTCCGATTGTTGCAAGCGAACGTCTAATTTTTCCATAAATGCATCAGAAACCGCTAGACATCCCCAACTTAGTGGACTATGTCTTGGATACACTTCTTTATTTTTAACAGCACTCCACGAATGTAAAACCACAACCCTTTTTTCAGCACTTTTATTAGTTGCTTCTAATCCGTGCAACCAATATTTCACGTTGATTCCCCACGAACTATAATCGCGATTTCCAATTTTATATTTTCCTTTCATGGAACAATGACTATCTATTCGATGATCAAATTTCACTTTTTTCCACTTGTCTGGATTTTCTTCAAATTGGTCGCAACTTCCGTGAGTAACCAAGTTTTTATCTAATACTTTCTTTGAAGTAAAATCATAAATAAAAAAACGATTCTTTCCAGAGTGCAAACTCAAATCAACTAAAAAATAATAGGACTCATTATAACCATTCTCCTTACAAAATTCCTTTGCCTCTTTATGAAAGGAATTGTAATCTTTTACCGGCAAGGTTTCAACTTCCGAATTATTACAACATAAAAAATAAACCGCAAACAATAGTAAAAAGTGTTTCATAGAAATGGGATTAAATTAATATAACTCGACTTTTGAATTTTTATTTAAACCTTTTGTGTTAAATAAAGTCTAAATTTTAAATGCAATACCATACAT
>JAGPIQ010000117.1 GCA_018054895.1 Lutibacter sp.
TTGAAACTTCTAACGAAAGAAATTCTACAACTAATAAAACGTTAGAATTACAACCTTTGGAATGCAAACAAATAGTAACTGGTTTGGTGCTTGATAAAATTACGAAACTACCTATTGCAAATACTTCCGTTTCCATTTTAGAAAACAATTCCGAAATAGCTAAAAAAACTACGGATGTGCAAGGAAAATTCTCTTTTGATATTACTTGTGAAAAAACGTATAAAATTGTGGCTTCAAATAAAGTTTACTCTTCGGAAACTGTTGAATTTGAAACTTCTAACGAAAGAAATTCTACAACTAATAAAACGTTAGAATTACAACCTTTGGAATGCAAACAAATAGTAACTGGTTTGGTGCTTGATAAAATTACGAAACTACCTATTGCAAATACTTCGGTTGCTATTTTAGAAAATAATTCCGAAATAGCTAAAAAAACTACGGATGTGCAAGGGAAATTTTCCTTTGATATTACTTGTGAAAAAGCCTATAAAATTGTAGCTTCAAATAAAGAATACACTTCGGAAGTTGTTGAATTTAACACTTCAAAAGAAAGAGATGCTATAACTAATAAAACGCTCGAATTAACACCTTTGGAATGCAAACAAATAGTAACTGGTTTGGTGCTTGATAAAATTACGAAACTACCTATTGCAAATACTTCGGTTGCTATTTTAGAAAATAATTCCGAAATAGCTAAAAAAACTACGGATGTGCAAGGGAAATTCTCTTTTGATATTACTTGTGAAAAAGCCTATAAAATTGTGGCTTCAAATAAAGTTTACTCTTCGAAAACTGTTGAATTTAACACTTCAAAAGAAAGAGATCTTTCAACTAATAAAACGTTGGAATTAACACCTTTGGAATGCAAACAAATAGTAACTGGTTTGGTGCTTGATAAAATTACGAAACTACCTATTGCCAATACTTCCGTTTCTATTTTAGAAAATAATTCCGAAATAGCTAAAAAAACTACGGATGTGCAAGGGAAATTTTCCTTTGATATTACTTGTGAAAAAGCCTATAAAATTGTAGTTTCAAATAAAGAATACACTTCGGAAGTAGTTGAATTTGAAACTTCTAAAGAAAGAGATGCTATAACTAATAAAACTTTTGAGTTAGAACCATCAGAATGTAACCAAACCGTAACAGGAATAATTAGAGATAAAATTACTAAAAAACCACTTCCTAATACAACCATCAACTTATACAAAGACAACGAACTCATAAATAGTTTTACTGTAGGTGATGATGGTGTTTATGAATTTCCTTTAAAATGCGAAACATCATATAAAATAACTGTATTTAAAAATAATAGTTTAGATGCGTTCCGATTAAAAACAGCAATTGAAAACGGAAGGACATTAACACTAAACATAGATATAGAACCTTTAATTTGTGTGCAATATATTAATGGAGTCCTAAAAGAATCAATCAGTGAAAATGCAATTCCAAATGCAACTATTACATTATTTAATTACAACAAGGAAATAGCTAAAACGGAAACGGACTCTAATGGCTCGTTTTATTTTGAAATTGAATGTTCCAAAGCATATACTATTTCCGCTCAAAAAGATAATTACACAACAGTAAATACTCAACTTTTTTCTTCTGAAAAAACAGCGGTATCAAACAGCGTCAGTTTAACTTTAGAACCTTTAATACCCTTCACAGAAAAAAAAGGGATTAAATATATTGAGACTAAGCCTTTAAATTTTATTTTAGATGAATTTGAAATAAATAATGATGTGAAACTTGAATTAAATAAAGTGGTTTACAATATGAATCAAAATCCGAATGTTAAAATTGAAATTAATTACCATACAGACAGTCGTGGACCTGATACTTATAATTTACAACTGACTAAAAACAGGGCTAATTCAACCAAAGATTATTTGATTTCAAAAGGTATTAACTCAAATAGAATTGAAGCAAATGGATATGGAGAAACAAAACTATTGAACAATTGTAGTAATAATGTCAAATGCAGTGAGGAAGAACATTCCGTGAATAGAAGAACTGAATTTAAAGTGATCAGCAACTAAAAAAAGAATCCAACTTTATAAAGTTGGATTCTTTTTCTAGTTCAAGTAAATTTACACCCTTTAAAATACTACATATCTGTAGATGTTTCTTTCAAGTCCATTTTACACACAGGACAAGGGCCTTCTGCTTCATATGTTTTTCCATTTTCACAATCCATAGGACATTGGTATGTTTTTGACGCTGTAACCTCAGAATCATGGTCATGCCCTTCATGGCTTTCTATTTTCATTTCTTCTTTTTTAGCATCTTTACAAGCTGTAAACAATACAGTTAAAGAAAAAATCACAGCAACAACAAAAATATTTCTTTTCATAATAGTCTAGTTAAAGTTTAAATTTTATTTTTTCAGAAATCAAAAATACAAAAATTTAAATAACAAAATAAAGTGTAAATAACCTAATAAATTAGAGTAAAAGATTATATCCGTTTTATGAATTTGCACATAAAATATTTATAGTTTTGCATAAAATTAAAAACTAAAAATGAAGATAGATCATTTAAAATCGACTGTTGAAAATATCATTAACACAAAAAAACTTACATCCGAAAAGTTACAAAACATTTGTGATTTTTTAAAAAATGAAATTAGCTATTATGATTGGGTTGGATTCTATTTTAAAAATGGTGAAAAATTAGAATTAAAACTGGCTGAATTTTCCGGAGAACCAACCGAGCACACTATTATTCCTTTTGGAAAAGGTATTTGTGGCCAAGTTGCAGTAAGTAATTCAAATTTTATTGTGCAAGATGTTAGTGAACAAGAAAATTATATTTCTTGTGGATGGAAGGTTAAAAGCGAAATTGTTATCCCTATTTTTGTAAATGGCAAAAATATTGGTCAAATTGATATTGATTCTCATACAGTAAATCCTTTTACTAAAAACGATGAAGAATTACTTGAATTTGTTTGTGAAAAAGTAGCTACACTTTTATAAACGCAATCGACCAATACTTAAAATACAGCATAAATCCGTTAGTATAATTACTTTTTTTAAGTACAATTTTAGTTATAAAACACCTAGATTCGTTAAATTTAACGAGAAATTTCGAATCAAAATTCAAAAATAATTAACTGAAATTTAGTAAGTAATTGGTTTGTTTAAACTACTGATAATTATTAGCTTTGCGCAAAAGTAATTAAACATAAAAATGAGCGTATCAAAAAAAGCAACATCTGCATTAATTTCAGTATTTCACAAAGACGGATTAGGACCAATTGTACAAAAATTAGATGAATTAGGCATCACAATTTATTCAACTGGCGGGACCGAAGATTTTATTAAAGAACTAGGAATAAATGTAGTACCTGTTGAGGAATTAACTTCATACCCTTCAATTTTAGGAGGAAGAGTAAAAACATTGCATCCAAAAGTATTTGGCGGAATTTTAGGCCGTCGTGAAAACGCAAGCGATTTAGCTCAACTAGAAGAATATGCTATTCCTGAATTAGACATTGTAATTGTTGATTTATACCCGTTTGAAAAAACGGTTGCTAGTGGAGCTTCTGAACAAGATATTATTGAAAAAATTGATATCGGTGGAATTTCATTAATTAGAGCTGCTGCAAAAAACTTTAAAGATGTTATTTGTGTTTCTTCTATGAATCAATACAATGAATTTTTACAAATAATTACTGATAATAACGGCTCAACTACACTTGAAGATCGTAAAAACTTTGCAGCAAAATCTTTTGCAGTTTCAAGTCATTATGATAGTGCTATTTTTAGTTATATGAATACAACTGAAATTGCATTTAGACAAAGTTTTGACAATGCCAGTGAATTAAGATATGGTGAAAATCCACATCAAAAAGGATATTTCTTTGGAGATTTAGATGCTCTTTTTGAAAAATTGAACGGAAAAGAACTTTCATACAATAACTTGTTAGATGTTGATGCTGCCGTAAACTTAATTAGCGAGTTTAAAAATGACACACCAACTTTTGCCATTTTAAAACATAATAATGCGTGTGGTTTGGCGCAAAGAGCAACCTTAAAACAAGCATATGTTGATGCTTTAGCAGGTGATCCTACTTCCGCTTTTGGAGGTGTTTTAATTTCAAATAAAGAAATTGATGTAGACACGGCGAACGAAATCAACAGTTTATTTTGTGAAGTAATTATTGCTCCAAGCTATGCTGTTGAAGCTTTAGAAGTGCTAAAAAGCAAAAAAAATAGAATTATTTTAATTCAAAAAGAAATTGAATTACCTACAAATCAGTACAGAACAGCATTAAACGGAGTTCTTTTTCAAGAAAAAGACAACAAAACAGATGATGCTAGCGTTATAAGTACTGCAACTAAAAAAGAACCTTCTGCAAGCGAATTGGAAGATTTATTTTTTGCTTCAAAAATTTGTAAGCATACAAAGTCTAATACTATTGTATTAGTTAAAAATAAACAATTATTCGCTAGCGGAACAGGACAAACAAGTAGAGTTGATGCATTGGAACAAGCAATTGCGAAAGCTAAACATTTTGAATTTGATTTAACAAATGCTGTTTTGGCAAGTGATGCTTTTTTCCCTTTTCCAGATTGTGTTGAAATTGCAAAAAACGCTGGAGTGAATGCCGTAATTCAACCTGGAGGTTCTATAAAAGATCAGTTATCTATAGATTATTGTGATCAGAATGACATGTCAATGATATTTACAGGAATTCGTCATTTTAAACACTAATATTTAGTAACTTTGCATCATTTTCTAATAAAAATTTAATACACAAAACGAATTATGGGGTTTTTCGACTTTATGACCGAAGATATTGCAATTGACTTAGGTACTGCAAATACACTTATTATCCATGATGGTAAGGTAATTATAGATGCACCTTCAATTGTTGCGAGAGACAGAAGCACTGGTAAAATAATTGCAGTTGGTAAAAAAGCCAGTTTAATGCAAGGAAAAACCCATGAAAATATAAAAGTTATACGTCCTTTAAAGGATGGTGTAATTGCAGATTTTGAGGCTTCGGAACAAATGATAAAAGAATTTATCAAAAATATTCCGACTATCAAAAAACGTTTTTTCACACCTTCATTAAGAATGGTTATTTGTATTCCTTCAGGTATTACAGAAGTTGAAAAACGTGCTGTAATTGATTCTGCTGAACATATGAATGCAAAAGAAATATATTTAATCCACGAACCAATGGCTGCGGCTATTGGTATTGGGATTGATATTATGGAGCCTAAAGGAAATATGATTATTGATATAGGTGGTGGTACTACTGAAATTGCAGTTATTGCATTGGGTGGAATTGTTTGCGACAAATCAGTTAAAGTTGCTGGAGATGTGTTTACTGCTGATATTGCATACTACATGCGTACGCAACATAACTTATACGTTGGAGAACGTACTGCTGAAAAAATTAAAATTCAAATTGGTGCTGCTACGGAAGATTTAGAAGCTCCACCTGAAGATATGTTAGTGCAAGGACGTGATTTGTTAAGTGGAAAACCGAAACAAGCACAGGTTTCTTTTCGAGAAATCTCTAAAGCTTTAGATAAATCTATTTTAAGAATTGAAGATGCTGTAATGGAAACGCTCTCAAAAACGCCTCCTGAATTAGCTGCTGATATTTATAATACAGGAATTTATTTAGCTGGTGGTGGTTCTATGCTTAGAGGCTTGGATAAACGTTTGTCTCGAAAAACAGATTTACCAGTATATGTTGCTGAAGACCCATTAAGAGCAGTTGTAAGAGGAACTGGAATTGCCTTAAAAGATCTAGAAAAATTCAAAAATGTATTAATGAAATAGTCAAAGTCTAATATAAAAAATGCAGCAATTAATTTATTTTATCAGAAAATATAGATACTTTCTGCTGTTTATATCTTTGGAAATTTTAGCGTTTTATTTTACAATTCAACATCACTCCTACCACCAAAGTAAATTTGTAAACTCTGCAAATTCAATTAGTGGTGGGTTTTATAATAAGGTGAGCTCAATTACTGAATACCTTCATTTAAAAACTGAAAATCAATTTTTAAATGAAGAAAATATTCGTTTAAAAAATATTATTGAATCATATGGTGTTATAACAAACGACAGTCTTTATTCCAAGGTTGATTCTTTGGAGGTAATTCAACGCTATAATTATAAAATAGCGAAAGTTATTAATAACAATTATAGCAAACGAAACAATACCTTAACCATAAATAAGGGAGCTAAGGACGGATTAAAAACAGATTTAGGCGTTATTAACGGAAATGGCGTTATTGGTGTTGTAAAAAACGTTTCTGAAAACTTTGCTACTGTTTTGTCAATTCTTAATAGCAGTTCAAAGATAAACGTTAGACTTAAAAAAAGTGCTCATTTTGGAACGTTGGTTTGGAATAGTAAAGATTATAAATTAGCACAAATTATTGATATTCCTCGCCAAGCAAATATTAAAAAAGGGGACACTATAATTACAGGAGGTAAATCTGCTATTTTTCCTGAAGGTATATTAATAGGAACCATTAATGATATAACAATTAGCAATCATCAATACCAACAAATTAACATATTGCTCTTTAATGATATGAGTACTACAAGTCAAGTACAAATTGTTGAAAATCTTCAACGAGAAGAACAAAAAAAACTAGAAGAACTCTCTGATAATGAATAATAATACAATAAACTCCACTTTAAGGTTTGTGGTATTATTAATACTTCAAGTTTTGGTGCTGAATCATTTTAACCTATTTGGATCCATAAATCCAATGGTTTATATTGTTTGGGTTGTTTTGTTTCCCATTCAAAAAAACGAATCTATTGTTTTAATTTTAAGCTTTTTATTAGGTTTAGGAGTCGACTTTTTTTCAGATTCAGGAGGAATTAATGCGGCTGCCACTTTATTTATTGCATATATTCGTGTACCAATACTAAATATGGTTTTAGGAAAATCTGATTTTGACTATGTGCTATTTAACCTTAGAAGCATTCCACTTATTAAGGCAATTACCTATATCAGTTTAATTACTTTTATTCATCATTTTATTATTTTTGGGTTAGAGTTTTATTCAATAAGCGCAATACTATCCATACTATCAAACACCTTTATTACAGGTATATTTTCAATTACAATTATTGTATTAGGAATTCTTTTATTTTCAAAACAGAAATAATGAAAAGAATTAATCTCTTAACTTTTTCAGTACTATTTATAGGAATATTATATATCATCCGAATTTTTTATTTACAAATACTAGATGATTCTTATGACATTCCAACATTAAACAATTCCGCAGTAAAAACAGTATATGACTATCCCGAAAGAGGTTATATATATGACAGAAATGGAGTGCTGTTAGTTGCCAATCAAGTATCCTACGATATTATGATTATTCCTAGAGAAGTAAAAAAATTGGATACTTTAGAATTTTGTAGATTATTAAAAATTAATAAAGAATATTTTTTAAACAAATACGATAGAGCTTCCAGATATTCAACAAGAATTCCTTCCATATTCTTACCCCAACTATCAAAAGCAGACTTTGCTTATTTACAAGAAAAACTATATAAATTTAAAGGATTTTATATTCAAAAAAGATCGATCAGAGAATACCCTATTAAAACGGCTGCCAACGTGTTAGGATATATTAGTGAGGTAAACGAAGGGTTGATAAGTAAAAATTCAGAATATCAATTAGGAGAATTAATTGGGACTGCAGGTATTGAAAAAACGTACGAAAAGATATTAAGAGGCACAAAGGGTGTAAAGTTTATTCAACGCGACCGTTTTAATAGAGAAATAGGAAGCTATAAAAATGGTTTTTATGATACACTTCCAAAACCTGGAAAAGATATAAAATTAACTATTGATGCCGTTTTACAGCAATACGGAGAGGCTTTAATGGTTAATAAAAGAGGTGGAATTGTAGCTATAGAACCGGCTACTGGTGAAATTTTAGCATTGATTTCAATGCCTACCTACGATCCAAATTTAATGGTTGGAAGACAACGTTCTGCTAATTTTACAAAATTATATTTAGATAGTATCAGCAGACCTCTTTTAGATAGAGGCTTACAAGCACAATATCCCCCAGGGTCGCCATTTAAAGTGGTTACAGCATTAGTTGCTTTACAAGAAAACGTAATTACTCCTGAAACGACCATAGTTTGTCATGGAGGGTATCGGTATGGTTCTAGCGCAAAATCCGTTATGAATTGCCATTGCGAAACAGGTTATCCTATTGCATTAAACACCGCAATTTATAGATCATGTAACAGTTATTTTGCAAATGCCTATAGAAAAACAATTGATAAGTACAAAAAAC
>JAGPIQ010000118.1 GCA_018054895.1 Lutibacter sp.
ATTTTTTAAGCTCTTTGGTGATTATTTTTGGGGAATCAGCTAAATTTATTAATTGTGTATTTAAATGAAATGGTAGTGAAATTATTAAAACACCTGTCTTTTTTCTCGTTCCTTCAAAAATTACCTCCGGAAATACACCTCCAATTATTGGCTTTACACAACTATTGAGCACGGGTGTCAGTTCTTCTTCACTAAATCTTTGTTCAAAAGCCATAAATAGTAAAATAGATTTTACGGCTACATTTTTATTTATATCATGTATAAAGGAATGTAATGAACCAATGTCATTTGGAGTTATATAAAAACTGCTCATAGGCATGCGTGTCTTATTTTTGAGGGGAAAAATAAATGTGAAAGATACATAATACTTTTGAACTTTTTATAAAAAAAATATAGTTATTTTATACTTGTTGATATACCCAATGTCCGTTTTCTTTTACAAAAAAAGAGTTTTCATGTATATTATTCAAAATAAAGCCTTCATAATAATATGCCTTAAATTCTACATACCCTTCATTATCATTTTTTAACCCTTTTGAAGTACTTAAAATCTCTAATTTATGCCAAATTACGGATTGCGTCCATGCTACAATTTCTTTAATTTCATTTTTAGATGGTTTATTTGAAGAATGCCAACTTTTTTTTAAATAATCCATATTTGCCAACACAAAAGCACTATAACGGGAGCGCATAAGCGCTTCAGCTGTTATAACATTTAAAATGTTTTTATGAGCAATTTCACAACAGTTTTCATACGTTTTTCCACTTCCACAAGGGCATTCTTTTTGATTCATATTAAAATTTTAAATTATTTAACTCTTCGGTAAAGTCATACTGAAGATCTTCGTGCAAACTTGTCAATTTCTTTTTAATAGCTTCTTTTTCTTTTAAATAAATATTTTTTAGAACCATGCTGTTTTTAATTGAAGGTTCAATTTCCAACATTTTTACACAAAAATAAAGTAACAACGTAATTTCCGTTTCCTTATTTTTTGAATATCGATTGTTGGTTTTAATGAAACGTAAAATTTTTCGAACACTTTTTTTAATGTAAAAATAAGAACTCGTATTTATAGTCAAAAATTGCATATCAACTTCATCTTTAACAGTTTCAATAAAACCTTCTTCATTGGAAGATTCAAATAATAAGTAGGTAACAAGCTCTTTATTTTCCTTTTTGAATTTAGACAATTGCAAACAAATGTCAATTAACTCCGTTTGAGAAAGGTGTTTTAACTCTTGTTTTATGGCTGTAATGGTAACGGCTTTCATTCGACTAAAATAATTAAAAATTATGTTTCAAAAATAGTTTAATTATAATTTGTAATTTATAAGCATTAATCTGTCTAATTGTCATTTAGTTATATTTGGCTTAATTTTCGAATAAAAATTTGTATGAAGAATAAAAAGGTATCATTTTGGTGGGCTGCAAAAGAATTTATTTGGCCTCGTAGAACAATTGTTTTGGTAGGAATTGTATTAATTATTATAAAAAGTTTATCTGGTTTAGTACTACCGTATGCTAGTAAAAGTTTGATAGATGATGTCATTCCTTCAAAAAATATTTCTGACTTATGGATGTTGTTGCTAGTTGTTTGTGGAGCTATTTTATTACAAGCGTTAACATCATTTTACCTAACAAAATTATTGAGTGTGGAAGCCCAACATTTAATATCTGTATTGCGTGCAAAAGTGCAACGAAAACTATTAACATTACCTATTAGTTATTTTGATAATAATAAGTCTGGAGCATTGGTATCACGGGTTATGACGGATGTTGAAGGCGTTCGAAATATTGTTGGAACAGGCTTGGTTCAATTAATAGGTGGGACTTTAACGTCCATTATTTCATTGGTCGTTCTAATAAAAATGAACGTTACAATGACCATTTTTGTATTGGTTCCTGTAGCCATATTTGGAGTTGTTTCTTTAAAAGCATTCGGGTATATTCGTCCTATTTTTAGAGAACGTGGAAAAATAAACGCAGAAGTTACTGGTCGATTAACCGAAACGCTGAACGGAGTTCGTGTAATTAAAGGTTTTAATGCAGAAGATCAAGAAAATAAAACATTTGAAGCAGGTGTAGAACGTTTATTTTTAAATGTAAAAAAGAGTTTAACAGCAACAGCATTAATTACCAGTTCATCTACATTTTTATTAGGATTAGCTTCTGCAGGAATTATGGGAATGGGTGGCTATTTTATTATGAAAGGCACTATGACCTATGGTGAATTTGTATCTTTCACCTTATTTTTAGGATTTTTAATTGCTCCAATTGTACAAATGAGTAGTGTTGGTAGTCAGTTAACGGAAGCAATGGCAGGTTTAGACAGAACTCAGGAAATTATGAATATGACAGAAGAGGATGATCCTGAAGTGAGAACAGAAATATTAAATGACATTAAAGGAGATATGGTTTTTAAGAATGTTTCTTTTAGTTATGACGAAAATAAAGAAGTGCTACACAACATTTCTTTTGAAGCACCTTCAGGAAGCGTGACTGCTTTGGTAGGTTCATCAGGCTCTGGAAAATCTACCATTGCAGGATTAGCGGCCACTTTTTTAAACCCTGTTTCTGGTGCTGTAACTTTGGACGGAATTGACTTATCAAAAGTGAATTTAAGTAGTTTTAGAAGTCGGTTAGGAGTTGTTTTACAAGATGACTTTTTATATGAAGGAACCATTAAAGAAAATATTTTATTTGCACGCCCGAATGCCACGGAAGAAGAAATTCAACAAGCAGTAAAAGGAGCGTATGTGGACGAATTTACGAATCGATTTGATGAAGGTTTAGAAACCATAATTGGAGAACGTGGTGTTAAATTATCAGGTGGTCAGCGTCAAAGAATTTCCATTGCGCGTGCTTTATTGGCAGATCCAAAAATTATTATTTTAGATGAAGCAACTTCAAATTTAGATACGGAAAGTGAATCATTTATTCAAAAAAGTTTAGGCTTATTAATGAAGGATAGAACAACGTTTGTCATTGCGCATAGGTTAACTACCATTCAACAAGCAGATAAAATTTTGGTTATTGAAGAAGGAAATATTGTGGAACAAGGTAAACATGATGAATTAATCGCTAAAAAAGGGCGTTATTTTGACTTATATACGTATCAGAGTCGTATTTAAAGGTTTTAAAAAGGAAGTGTTTTATCAATAACTATAAAAGTAGGAATTGGTATATTTGCCAATAATTCAAATAAAAGGTATGTTAAAAAAAGTTGCAATAGTAGGATTAGGATGGTTAGGAGAATCTTTAGGTGTTGATTTAAATAATAAAGGTTTTTTGGTTTCTGGGAGTACTACTTCTTTTGAAAAATTAACAATATTGGCAAAACACCCTTTTTATGTTGGAAAAATAGCCGTAAACTCAACTGAAATTGTTGGCGATTGGGAGTCTTTTATTTTTGAAACGGATTATTTAATTATAAATATTCCTCCTAAAAGAATTGAAGCTATTGAAACTATTTATCCAGAACAAATTAGACAAATAGCTACAAGAACTCCAAAAAACGTAAAAATTATATTTGTGAGTTCAACCGCTGTTTATGGAGCAACTAATGAAATCGTTACGGAATTAACGGAAGTTTCACCTGAAAAACCTTCAGGTTGGGCAGTATTAAATGCTGAAAAAATACTTCAAAGCGAATTTGGTAAAAATGTAACCATTGTACGTTTAGCGGGTTTAATAGGTGAAGATAGAAATCCTGGTCGATTTTTGGCTGGAAAAAAAGTGCAAAACAATCCAAATTCTAAAGTAAATTTAATTCATAAAGAAGATTGTATTGGCCTAATTACTTCAATTATTGAAAAAGATTGTTTTGGTGAAATATTCAATGGCTGTGCAACAATTCATCCAAACAGAGCTGATTTTTATATAAAAGCAGCTCAAATGCTACAATTAGAAGTTCCCATATTTGAAAATTCGACTGCAGAGTCGGGCGGAAAAATTATAGATAACACAAAATCAAAAAATATTTTAAATTATCAATATCAATTTGATAATCCAGAAGATGTATTTAATCGGAACAACGGAAAAATATCAATTGTTGGTGGAGGACCAGGAGATAAAGGTTTGCTTACAATTAGAGCTTTTAACTTGATACAAGAGGCTGCTGTTTTATTGTATGACAATTTAATTAGTGATGAAATTTTAGCCATTAATTCAACTGCTGAAAAGGTATATGTTGGACGGAAATATGGTGATATTGCCAATCAAAAAGATAGACAAGACGCTATTAATAAATTGTTTATAAAATATTATGCATTAGGTAAAAAAGTTGTACGTATAAAATCTGGAGATTCATTTATTTACGGTAGAGGCGGAGAAGAAGCTCGTTTTTTAAGATTAAATAATATCGATTTTGAAATGGTTCCAGGTATTACCGCTGCAATGGCGGCTGCAAATAGTTTTAGTATTCCTGTAACCGAACGTCAAAAATCGAATGCAGTGTTAATTTGTACTGCACATACAGCTGATTATTCATTCGATCAATTGCAGGGAATTGCTGAAATTTTAAAAGCTGGAAATACGTTGATGCTTTATATGGGCTTGAAAAGTTTAGATAAAATTATTCCTAAATTAATTGAAGTCACTGGAAATCCATCCATTCCAATCAATGCTATTTCTAATGTTTCTCGAAAAGATGAAGTGTTAATTACTTCAACTTTAGGTGGAATTGAGGCTGAAATTGAGAAAAATCCATTGAAAATGCCTGTTGTATTTATTGTTGGAGTTCAACCAATTCAAAAAAATTAGTTAAGGTTTTTTGGAAGGATAACGGTATCTGTTTTATAACAGCGTTCTTCCCCTAAAAACTGTTGGTCTCCATACTTTTCACTCCAAAAACCATCTAATATTTTTGGTGTTAAAAAGTGGTAAACAACTACGCCTTTATATTTTTTAGTGTCTTCACCTTCATAATAAAAATTAATGACTAAAATATTGTTCTTAAAAAAACCTGTTCCAAATTGTTTGTGATTTGAAACGGTCCATTCAGCAATAATTTTATCATTTTCATTTAATACCAATTTTAATGTACCAACATATGCAGATCCTCCTTCATCTTGATTTTTTCCTTCAACAGTATAGTTACCAATAAGATCAAATACGGTCATTTCATTTCGTTTTGTACAAAAGTAATTTTTTTATAAAAAAATAGCCTATTTATAATGATAAATAGGCTAAAATTAAATTTGTGAGATTGTTTTTAATCTGAAAAATATCCAGCAATTAAAACTGTATTAGTTTTCTTTATTCAATGAAATCCAAGGTTTACCAGATTTTAATAATTGTTTACCAGCAACATCATTTATAATTGTACTTGCCATCATATACCAAGCAGCTAAAGCACATACAATTAATACGTAAGCAGCGGCAGTTGTCATTTCAGGAAAACCAAAATGAGCAAAATCTAACAAAATAAAACCAAGCAATAAAGTGGAAAAGGTAATAGCCATTGCTGTATGAATAAATAAAGAACCAATCCAAAAAATGGCTGTCAAAAATGTCCAAGCTAATAAGTAATACCCAACATCAGTTCCTGAAGAAGTGTAAATTTCGAAAAAGTTTAAAATCCAAATAATTCCTAAACCTATCCAAAATGACCCATAACTTGTAAAAGCAGCGAAACCAAAATTGTTTCCCATTTTATGTTCTAAAAATCCAGCAATCATTTGTGCCAATCCACCAAAAATAAATCCCATTGCAACTACTGGTCCTAATCCTATTAATCCTAAATTATGGAATTGAAGTAAAAGTGTTGTTAATCCGAATCCTGCTAAACCAACTACAGCTGGATTTCCTAATTTATGTGTACTCATCGTATTCGTTATTATCTCGTTTATAATTTCGTAAAAATCATTTAATAAACTAATGTATAAACTGATTTTTATCATAAATTTAAATTTATTACTATTTCGATTTCGTTTAAACTAAACTACAATCTATTTTTAAATTTAATCCCGAAATTGATGTTATTAAATGGAACAATACTGTTTTAAAAACTATATTTGCACGCTCAGTAAAAAATAAATATGAAAACAGAACCAACTGAAAATCAACCAATTTCTAAAGAAGATATTGCAAAGTGTATTACTGTTTTAGAACAATTAGTAACAAATACTTCGGAAATATTTGATATTGAAAAGGAACAGCGAACCGCTTTAATAAAAGCTGCTGGACAATTTTCACGACCTAATAGAGATGAATTTTCAAGAAGGAAAAAAGATGGTAAAAAGCTGGCGCAACGTAAATTAGAAGCTAAAGATAAAAATGCGCGTAAAGAGACGGGGATTAGAAGTGCTCGTGAATCTATAATTTTTGAAGCTCCAAAATTATTGCTTTCAGCAGAATTGACTTCAAAAAAACAATTGGAATTAGAAACTCCAAAAAAATGCTATGTATGTAAGGAAGAATATACCTTAATGCATCATTTTTATGCCGATATGTGTACAGATTGTGGCGATTTTAACTATGCAAAACGTTTTCAAACGGCGGATGTAAAAGGGCAGGTAGCAGTAATTACGGGTTCACGATTAAAAATTGGGTATCACATAAGTTTGATGTTGCTTCGAGGTGGAGCAACAGTTATTGCAACCACTCGTTTTCCTATTGATTCTGCGTTACGATTTTCAAAAGAAGCTGATTTTAATGAATGGGGAGATCGTTTAAAAATTCACGGATTGGATTTACGCCATATTCCAAGTGTTGAAATATTTTGCAATTTTATAGAGCAGAAATATAAAAAGTTAGATATTCTAATTAATAATGCGGCACAAACGGTTCGTCGACCAGCAGGATTTTATCATCATTTAATGCTAAATGAGGAACGAGCTATTACGTCACTTTCTAAAAACGCACAAAACTTATTATCAAATCATTACGACTGCTTACTTGAATTAAAAGAACTAACTTCAGGCGCGTCATCAAATCAAAATATGCCTGTAACTTGGCATGGTCCTGAACCAGGAATTGGATTAAGAGCTTCAGCAAAATTATCTCAGATTCCTTATAGTTTTGATAATACCCTAGTCCCAAAAGAAGTATTTCCAGAAGGAAAATTAGATGCCGATTTGCAACAAGTCGATTTACGAAAAGTAAATAGCTGGCGTTTAAAATTAGGAGAAATTGAAACTACTGAAATGATTGAAGTTCAATTGGTAAATTCTGTGGCGCCTTTTGTGTTGTGTAATCGTTTGTCTGAGCATATGAAAAACCATCCTACTGGTAAAAAACACATTATCAATGTTTCTGCAATGGAAGGGAAGTTTTATGGTTCTTTTAAAGAAGATCGTCATCCGCATACAAATATGGCAAAAGCAGCCTTAAATATGCTTACACATACAGCATCAGGCACACTGGCTAAGGATGGTATTTTTATGAATGCCGTTGACACTGGTTGGGTTACTGATGAAGATCCTATTGAATTATCTAAAAAGAAACAAGAATTGTTCGATTTTCAACCTCCGTTAGATATTGTGGATGGAGCTGCACGTGTGTTAGATCCACTATTTGATGGAATAAATACGGGAAAACATTGGTGTGGTAAATTTTTAAAAGACTATAAACCAATTGGTTGGTAGTCTTTTTTATCTGTAAAAAACATTAATTAATTTCAATTTTTGCTATTAAATCAAATAACTTTTGTTTGTCAATTGGTTTAGATATGAATGCATTACAACCAGCTTCAATAGCTTTTGCTTGAAAACTATCTTGAGTGTAAGCAGACTGGGCAATAATATAAACCGCTGTATTAAACTTTCTAATTTCTTCAGTGGCTTCAAAGCCATTAATAATAGGCATTTTTATATCCATTAAAATAACAGTAGTGTCTTTATATTCTTTAATCTTTTCAATAACAGCAAGTCCATCTTTAGCTCTTATTATTCTATTTGAAATAGGTTCTAATATTTGTTCTAAAAAGTAAAATGAAGTTTCATCATCTTCAGCAATTATAAAATTCTGTTTTTTTATAGGTGTTTTTTCTATAGGTTTTAATACAATACTTTTATTTACAACTGTATTTTCATCAATAATATTTGGTAAACTCACAAAAAATGTAGCTCCCTGGTTAGGAGTAGATTCTAGTTTAATAGTTCCATTTAAAAGATTTACATAACCTTGTGATATTGAAAGCCCTAAGCCTGAACCTTCAAAACCACTAGAGTGTGAAAAATCTGCTTGTACAAACTGCTCAAAAATAGATACTTGTTTATCATACGGTATTCCAATTCCGCTATCTTGTACTTTAAATTCGGCAAACTCGGGTGTTATTTTAAAAGAAACTTCTATAAATC
>JAGPIQ010000246.1 GCA_018054895.1 Lutibacter sp.
GCGTTTGAAAACTGGTTAATCAAAAGAAAACCAACTATTATTAAAAATTGTTTCATAGGATCCTTCTTGTTGTTTTTGATTTATTTATCGACAAAGTCATCATAATTTTTTATTCTTAAAAACGTAAAATTTCAGTCATTAATCCAAATCGTATAATATCTAATCTATTTTGGAAATAAATATTGTAATAATCTGCACCATGATAAAATTGAACAAATAATCCAATATCTTCTAAAAATTTTGGATGGTAATAAAAAGTTAGACTTGCATTTAATCTTTTTAAATCAAAAGTATTCAGGTTATTTATATTATCTAACATCAAGGTAGTTTCTGCCTTTAAAGAGACGTTAGCTTTTCGGCTTTTATTAAAATCACCTGTTGGGAGTTTATAGGCTAAAAAAGTGTTGTGCCAACGAAGCCCACTATATGTGCCTTGTAATTCTTCAAGCATCCAACTTTTTGGGTGAATTTCAACAGAACTTTTAAAAAATTTAAACGTATTTAATCGGCTGCTGAATGATGATTTGATGAGACCTAACTCAACAAAATTAGTTGCAAAATTCCCATTTATCAAATTGATATTCCCATCGTCATTAAAGAAACTCCCATCTTGTCCATTTGAATGGTGTGCAAATCGACCAAACAACGTGAGTTTTTTTGAGGCTTGTTTATTTCCTGTTAAAAAATAAAATGTAATTTGCGGTATATAACTAGGTGTTCGCACAGGATTGGATGTTTCATCATACATTCTGATAATAATTTGACCTGTAAGCACACCCATTAATCTGGAATCCTTGCGTTCTCGAATTTTAAAACTAGGACTTACATTTGCCTCAAACATTAGCGGTTCTATATTTCCAAAATCAAAAGGAAAAGTAACATAGCTATCGCCTTGATTAATCTGTGCCATTTTCTCCAAATCAAGAATTGATGTGGAATCTTCACCAATTTGTGCGAAAGTAAGATTCGAAATGAAACCAATAAAAAGAAATAGGTGGCTATTTATTCTCATTACATATAAATAATTTTTATAACTTTTTCCATATTAGATTTTACCAAAAAACTTGCTTTAGTAAAGTTTGGACGATTTGATAAACCTATAGATTCATAATTTGAAAATCCAACACCTTCTTTTGGAATTGGCAGCATAAATTTTTTATCAATTTTTTCATTTTTATTTTCATCGTGCAAAACACTGGCAGCATAATTTCCTTTAGGTAAATTTAAAAATGTAAAGGTTGCAGAATTATTCTTATCAATTTGTGAACTCCCTTTTTTAAAATATCTTTCATATTTTTCGTCAGGGATAGAGCCATCTTTGTTGTATAAAGTATAAACAACTTCGCCTTCTGAATTTTTTAAACCTTCAACTTTTATGGTTAGACTATATGATTCTTCATTACGTATAAGGTTAAATGACATTAAAATTATAATTGATAATAGTGCTATTATTTTTTTCATTTTAGTAAAATTTAAGATGTTTTTTTATAGCTCCAAACTGCCAAACCATTCATAATAACAGCATAAATAAAGGTTTTTGTAATTTGTGGAATAATATCTGTAAACCCAGCACCTTTTAGCATGACCATTCGCATGACCTCAACAAAGTATTTTATAGGGTTAAATTCGGTCATAATTTGTGCCCATTCAGGCATACTTTCAATAGGTGTAAAAAGTCCGCTCATTAATATAAAAATTACCGCTAAAAACCAAGCAATAAACATTGCTTGTTGTTGTGTATCTGTAAAATTTGAAATGAAAAGTCCCATTCCTAAAATTACCAAAATATAAATAATTGTGTAGAAGTACATTAAAGCTAAACTACCCACAATTGGCACATTAAATAGTAATTTTGCAATAATTAAACCGACAGTTAATAGTAACATTCCTAAAACTAAAAACGGAAATAATTTACCTATAATAAACTGGTGTTTTTTTATAGGAGTTACATTCATTTGTTCTAAAGTTCCAATTTCTTTTTCTCTAACAATATTCATTCCTGATAAGAACAGCGTAATCATAGTTACTAATAAAACTAAGATTCCAGGAACCATAAACGTTTTGTAATTCAAGGTGTTATTGTACCAAAAAGAAGGAATACTTGTTATGTTTTGATACTTAATTGCCGCATCTGAAGGTTGCATTAATTGGGAACGCGCATTTTTATTGAAGCTTTGTACAATTTGGTTGATATACACATTTTCAACACCTGCAGCAGCCCCATCAATGGCATTTATAATTACAGCTATGTTTGTTTTTTGATCTTTTAAAAGATCTCGTTCAAAATGGAGCGGAATTTCTAAAATTACATCAACTTCTCCTTTTAACATTGCTGAATTTGCAATTTTTGTTGAAGGGAAACTAGTGATTACATCAAAATAGGTTGATGCATTAAATTTATCAATTAAGGCTCTTGAAAACGAGGTGTTATCTTGGTCTATATATGAAAATTTAATATGCTGAATTTCAAATGTTGCAGCATTTGATAGAATAATTAACTGTATAAAAGGCAATACAAAAATTAGTGGCAACATTGCTTTATTTCTAAAGATTTGCTTAAATTCTTTTTGTATGATGTATAGAATTG
>JAGPIQ010000024.1 GCA_018054895.1 Lutibacter sp.
CCATTTGAAACACCTTTTAAAATAATACCCTCAAAATCAGTAGCTGTTCTTATAATACCTGCTTTAGTTGCAAATAATTGCACATTCTCAACACCTTTAACAGTGGTAAAATTCGGATAAAAATCTTGGTTTTTATCTATAGGGCGCAGCGTTATTTCAGAATTATTATTATCAAAATTAGTAATTTGAATATGCCCATTAAAACCAGCCAATTTTTCACGAATTTTTTGTTGCAAGCCAATACCTGTGGCAATAGCAATCATCATAATAATCATTCCCAATGAAATTGCTATAATGGCAATTTTTATTATTGGACTTGATATACTACTTTTATACTTTTTTGCAGCAATTATGCGTTTCGCAATAAATAATTCGTAATTCAATTTATATATGGTTTCTAAAGTGTTCAAAAGTACATATTTCTTCTTATTTACAGTCTTGTTTTTTACAATGATTTCGTGTAACCCTGTGAAAAAACTTAATTCGGAAGTTAATTTAGAAAAAAATTCTATTGAAGAGGAAATTGAAATACAGCAACGTATTAAAACTGGAGCTTCTCAAATTTCAAAATATAAAAATTTACTAAAAGATAAAAAAATAGGAATTGTAGCGAATCAGACTTCTGTTCTTTTCTCTGAAGCCATTCAACATAAAATTGCAGAAAAAACAAAACTAGCTCAAACAAATTATGATATTAAACCAGAAGAATTTACACACATAGTAGACACATTGGTTTCACTTAATTATACTATTTCTAAAGTATTTTCACCTGAACACGGTTTTAGAGGAACCGCAGATGCCAGTGAACTTATTGCAGATAGTGTTGATAAAAAAACTGGAATTCCAATTGTATCACTTTATGGAAATAATAAAAAACCAACAGCTGAGCAATTAAAAGATGTGGAAATTGTACTGTTTGATATTCAAGATGTTGGCGTTCGATTTTACACGTATATTTCCACATTACATTATGTAATGGAGGCGTGTGCAGAGAATAATATTCCACTAATTGTATTGGATAGACCCAACCCGAATGCGCATTATATTGATGGTCCAACGTTAGATATGGACTACCAGAGTTTTGTAGGAATGCACCCCGTTCCTCTGGTTTATGGAATGACCATTGGCGAATATGCAAAAATGATTAATGGCGAAAAATGGTTAAAGGATCGTATACAATGCGATCTAACAGTTGTTCCATTACGTCATTATTCGCACAAAATACCATATAGTTTATTTATCCGTCCTTCACCAAATTTACCAAATGATAAAGCTATCAATTTATATCCAAGTTTAGGTTTTTTTGAAGGAACTCCCATAAATGCAGGCCGTGGAACTGAATTTCAATTTCAACGATATGGAGCTCCTTATTTTCCTAAAAGTGAATTTACATATACTCCTGAACCAAATTTCGGTTCAAAATCTCCAAAACATCAAGGTAAATTATGTTATGGTGTAGATCTTTCTCAATTGAAAAAATTACACAAAGTTTCCATTGAATATATACTTGATGCATATAACAAGACACCTAAATCCGAATCGTTTTTTGGACCTTCATTCACAATTCACGCAGGAAGTAAAACATTAGAAGATCAAATTAAACGCGGTTTAACAGCAACTGAAATTCATGATTCGTGGCAACCTCAAATACAAGAATTTGTGAAAACCCGCGAAAAATATTTATTATACGATTAGTTGGCTAAAATAGCTTTATTAATTTTTTTAATAAGCGCAGGACCTTCATAAATAAATCCGGTATAAATTTGAACTAAATCGGCACCTGCTTGTATTTTTTCCAAGGCATCTTCTGCTGAATGAATTCCTCCTACACCAATAATTGGAAAGGATTTATTCGATTTTTCAGCTAAATATTTAATTACTTTGGTACTTCTATCTTTTACAGGTAAACCGCTTAATCCACCGTTCCCAATTTCCTCTAAACGTTTGTTTGAAACTTTTAATCCTTCTCTAATTGTTGAAGTATTGGATGCTATAACTCCGTCAATGTTGGTTTCTGAAACTATTTCAATTACTTCATCTAATTGAATTTCATTTAAATCTGGAGCAATTTTTAATAAAATTGGCTTTTGCACTTTAAACGTTTTATTCGCTTTTTGAACTGATGAAATTAACTCAATTAAATAATCTTTATCATTTAATTTAGCGTGACTTCCAACATTTGGACAACTTACATTTAGCACAAAATAATCAACATATGGGTGTAAACCTTCAAAACATTCAATATAATCTTTTGTGTATTCTGCTGGCGAAGTTGCTGTGTTTTTCCCAATATTTCCACCAATAATAATGTTCCCTTTGTTAGATTTTAAATTATGGACAATCGTTTCTAATCCGTCATTATTAAAACCCATTCGGTTAATTAAACCATTATCTTCTTTCAACCTAAATAATCGTTTTTTAGGATTTCCTGCTTGTCCTTTTGGAGTTACAGTACCAATTTCAACAAACCCAAAGCCAAAATTCCCCAATTCGTTAAACAACACTGCATTTTTATCAAAACCAGCTGCTAAACCAACTGGATTTTTAAATGTCAATCCAAAAAGTGTACGTTCTAAACGAGGATCATTCACTTGAAAAAGCCCTCTAATAATTCCGGAAACACCTGGTATTTTGGAAATAAACTTAATTAATGAAAATGTGAAATAATGTATTTTTTCAGGATCGAAAAGAAAAAATAATGGGCGGATAATTAATTTATACATTGATTGTTGTTTGTGCAAAATTACGAAAGCGAAATCAATATTAAAACATCAATTGCTATTCTTTTCTATTGAAGTGATTCCTTTAAACAACAAAACCACCTATTTTAGATGGTTTTGTGAAAAATATTATTCTGAATAAAAATTTAAAGTACTAAAAAATCATTCGTTAAAAACTAAATAACTGGCTCACCATATAAATCAAACTCAGTAGCTGATGTTATTTTTATATTTACAAATTTCCCAACCTGAACATAATGTTTTGTTGCATCAATAAGCACTTCATTATCTACGTCTGGCGAATCAAATTCTGTTCTTCCAACAAAAACATTCCCATCTTTTCTGTCAATAAGCACTTTGAAAATTTTGTTCACTTTTTCCTGATTTAAATCCCAAGAAATCTGACTTTGTAATTCCATAATATCATTAACACGTTGTTGTTTAACGTCTTCTGGAACATTATCTTCTAAATTTGCTGCATGCGTATTTTCTTCATGAGAATAGGCAAAAGCTCCTAAACGCTCAAAACGCATTTCTTGCACCCAGTCCATTAATTCTTGAAAATTCTCCTCAGTTTCTCCAGGATAACCAACAATTAAAGTCGTTCTAATTGCCATATTTGGCACAGATTTTCTGAATTCTTTAATTAAATTGGTCGTTTTTTCATGTGAAGTTCCACGTCGCATAGACTTTAGAATATCATCATTAATATGTTGTAATGGAATATCTAAATAATTACACACTTTTGGTTCGTTATGAATTACTTCTAACACATCCAATGGAAAACCAGTAGGAAAAGCATAATGCAAACGAATCCACTCTATCCCATCAATTTTAGCTAATTCTTTTAATAAATCAGCCAACGCTCTTTTTTTATAAATATCTAAGCCGTAATAGGTTAAATCTTGGGCAATTAAAATAAGTTCTTTAATCCCCTTTTTAGCCAATTTAGTAGCTTCAATCACTAAATTTTCAATAGGAGTTGAAACATTTTTTCCACGCATTAATGGAATTGCACAAAATGAACACGGTCTGTCGCAGCCTTCAGCAATTTTTAAATACGCATAATGTGTTGGAGTTGTTGTTAAACGCTCTCCAATTAATTCGTGCTTATAATCTGCATCCAACACTTTTAATAAGTTTGGTAAATCGTGCGTTCCAAAATACTCATCTACATTTGGAATTTCCTTTTGTAAATCTGGTTTGTAACGCTCACTCAAACAACCTGAAACATATACTCTATCTACTTCGCCCAATTCTTTTTTATTTACATAATGCAAAATAGTATTGATAGATTCCTCTTTAGCATCGCCAATAAAACCACACGTATTAATTACAACAATATTACCATCGTCATTTTCATCCTCGTGAACCACATTTTTATTGTTCGCTTTTAATTGTCCCATTAAAACTTCACTATCGTAAACGTTTTTAGAGCATCCTAAAGTAACTACGTTAATTTTATTTTCTTTCTTTGTTTTTGTTCTCATAATTATTAAAGATAAAAAAAATCACACTTCGATAAACTCAGTGTGACTTTTAAAAATGTATTTTAAAAATGTTAATTAAAAAAAGAATCTACAAATTCCACTTTATTAAACACTTGTAAATCGTCTATTTTTTCACCTACACCTATATATTTTACTGGAATTTGAAATTGGTCAGAAATACCAATTACAACGCCTCCTTTTGCTGTACCATCTAATTTAGTAACTGCTAAAGAGCTAACTTCTGTGGCTAACGTAAATTGTTTCGCTTGTTCAAAAGCATTTTGCCCTGTTGAACCGTCTAACACCAATAAAACTTCGTGTGGAGCATCAGCAACAACTTTTTGCATTACGCGTTTTATTTTAGTCAACTCATTCATTAAATTGACTTTATTATGTAAACGCCCAGCGGTATCAATAATTACAACATCTGCATTTTGAGCAACGCCAGATTTTAAAGTATCAAATGCAACAGAAGCAGGGTCACTTCCCATTTCCTGACGAACAAGATCTACTCCAACTCTATCTGCCCAAACTTGCAATTGATCAATTGCCGCAGCTCTAAACGTATCCGCAGCTCCTAAAACTACCTTCTTTCCGTTTTTCTTAAACTGCGAAGCTAATTTCCCTATGGTTGTTGTCTTTCCAACACCATTTACACCAACTACCATAATAACGTATGGTTTCTTTCCTTCGGGAACCACAAAATCAGTTTCGTTTCCTGTATTTGTTTCTGCTAAAAGACCTGCAATTTCTTCACGTAAAATTATATTTAACTCCTCGGTACCTAAATATTTATCACGTAAAACACGTGCTTCAATACGTTCAATAATTTTTAATGTTGTTTTAACACCAACATCTGAAGAAACCAATATTTCTTCTAAATTATCAAGAACATCATCATCAACTTTTGTTTTTCCTGCAACTGCTTTCGATAATTTAGATAAGAATGAAGATTTACTTTTTTCTAAACCTTTATCTAGAGATTCTTTTTTCTCCTTGGAAAATATTCTTTTAAAAAAACTCATTAGTTACAATTTTAAGATACAAATATAAAAAAAGAAAAGCTACTTTCAATAAACGAAAGTAGCTCTATACTATATTTTGTGAACAAATATTATTTTTTGCTCAAAAACTCTTGTACGTTTAAGGGATCCAAGATAGACTCAACAAATGTGTAAGCTCCTGTTTTTTGAGATTTCACCATTTTTATAGCTTTAGTCAATCTTTTTGATCCTGTCTGTAACGATGCTACTGATTTCTTTGCCATGTTCTCTTATTTTATTTCTTTATGAACAGTTACCTTTTTCATGATAGCATTGAATTTTTTAATTTCCATTCTATCAGGAGTGTTCTTTTTATTTTTAGTTGTAATATATCTTGAAGTGCCTGGTAAACCAGAAGCTTTATGCTCAGTACATTCTAATATAACCTGAATTCTATTTCCTTTACTCTTTGCCATTTCCTAATTAATTTTTATAAAAACCATTATCTCTAGCTTGTTTTAAAACAGCTGAGATTCCTTTTTTATTGATATTTTTTAAAGCAGAAGTGGAAATTTTCAAAATTATCCATTTATCTTCTTCAGGAATATAAAAACGCTTTTTAATTAAATTAGCATCAAATTTCCTTTTAGTTTTATTCATGGCGTGAGAAACATTGTTTCCAACCATTGCTTTTTTTCCAGTAAGTTCACAAACTCTTGACATAATTCTGTACCTTTATTTAGTGTTTTCTCAAACGAGATGCAAAATTATAATATTCCTTCCTAATACACAAACTTATTTTACTTGTTTTTTAAAATTTCTTTTTTAAGCATTTCCAAGGACTTATTTGTGGCTCTTTCAATCACTTTTTCTCGAGGTTTTCCAAAGAAAAATTCTTCTGACACAATCCCTATAGGGGTTGCTATCGCTATAAACACAACACCTACTGACGTATCGGTTTTATCGGTAGTTGGCCCAGCATTTCCTGTTGTGGCAATTGCAAACGTTGTGTTATATTTTTGTTGAATCCCTAAAGCCATAGCCTCAACTACCTCCTTACTAACTACTGAATGTTTCTTAATTGTATCCTCCGAAACATTTAATTCTACTTTTTTAATAGTTTCATTATAGGCTATTACTGCTCCTTTAAAATAAGCAGATGCGCCAGGCACACTTGTAATTATTTTTGAAACGGCGCCTCCTGTACAACTTTCAGCAATAGATAACGTCTGTTTTTTATTCGTTAATAATTTCCCTATTAATACTTCAATTGTTTCATCTTCATCAAAACCAATAATTATATCATTTATTAATAAGGTCAATTTTTTAACTTCAACAGTCATGGCTGCTTTCAATACTTCTTTGGAGTTTCCTTTAGCTGTTAACCGCAAACGAACACTTCCAAAGGATGGTAAATAGGCTAACTTTATAAAACTCGGCAAACTATCTTCCAAATCTTCCAAGCGTTCAGCGACCATGCTTTCCCCCATTCCATAAGTTAATATGGTTTGGTGTAAAATAAAAGGCAACTGATAACTCTGCTGAATTTTTGGCAATACACTTTGTTCCATTAATACTTTCATTTCAAAAGGTACGCCTGGAAGTGAAACCACTACTTTTCCTTTTTCCTGAAACCACATTCCTGATGCCGTTCCTACGGAATTCATTAAAACCGTACATTTTGAAGGAAGCAAGCCTTGATTTTTATTCATTTCAGAAAAAGGATAATTGCTTTTTGCGAACATTTCTTTAATATGCTCTACAACTTCAGTATTCAATATTAATGTATCATTAAAATATTCTGCCAAAGTTATCTTTGTAATATCGTCTTTCGTAGGCCCCAACCCTCCTGTTATTATTACAATATCTACATCGTTCTGAGCCTCTTTTATAGCTTTTAATATATGCTGTTTATCATCTTGAATAGACGTAATCTGGTACACCGACACTCCTATTTTGTTTAATTCTGTTGCCATCCATTTTGAATTGGAATCCAATATTTGTCCAATTAAAATTTCATCACCAATAGTAATAATTTCTGCTTGCATACGTTCATTTAAAAATATTGATAAAATTACAAAATACAACGCAACCTTTTACAATATATTACATCTAAATAATACAACTAAAAAGTTAAAAAAAAGTTTAAATTTAAGAACGCTATGATTTCTACAAATGAATTATCAGACAGGGAGCTTATCAAGCAAATTGCAGATTGCTCACTACCCCATGAATTATTAACTCACGAAGTTTTATTAAGAATGTCGTGGATTTTAATAAAAAAACATGGGTTAGAAATTGCTACAAAAAAGAATTGTGAATTAAAAGAAAACTATTTTATCAACGCATTGAATAGCGACAAGTTTAATTTAACACTTACAAAGGCATATACTGAAATAATACATCACTTTATGGAAAATTCCTCTGCAAAAACTTTTGACAAGTTATTAAGGGAATTTCCTAGATTGCAATATAATTTTAAAGATTTAGTAAAAACGCACTTTGGCTATAACATACTGAAAGAGCACAGAAAAGAAGAACCTTCAATTCCTCGCTCTAATAGATTGTTATTTATATAAATACCTTATTCCAATTTTTAAAAACAAACAAAGGTGATTATTAATCACCTTTGTTTGTTTTTAAAATACTCCAATATCATACCTGTTTTTAGCCAAAACATACGGTATATTGGTAAATTTACTTTCTTTTTCTATTTTAATTTACAATACTTATATTTCAAAATTCGGTAAAACTTACACCTTTTTTTCTCGTAGCTACCTTACTCTTAACGTAAATACTTGCTCCTTATTTAAAAAGCCTGTCAGCACATCGTCAGCAGAAACTTTCCCTACACCTTCTGGAGTTCCTGTAAAAAGAATATCTCCCTTTTTTAGGGTGAAAAATTGAGAAACATAGGCTATAATTTCATCAATACTCCATAACATAGCATTGGTGAATCCTTGTTGTACAAATTCTTCATTTTTTTGAAGTCCGAATGACAAATTGGTTAAATCCCCTAAACTTTCTTTTGGAAAAAAGTTACTTACAAACGCACTACCATCAAAAGCTTTTGATTTTTCCCAAGGTAAACCCTTCCCTTTTAAATCATCTTGAAGATCCCGTGCTGTAAAATCGATTCCTAACCCAATTTCATCATAATATTTGTGCGCAAATTTTTGATCGATATACTTTCCAACCTTATTTATTTTTACCAAAACTTCTACTTCATAATGTACATTATTAGAAAAAGGAGGAATCACAAACGGTTGCGATTTAGATAAAATAGCCGAATCTGGCTTTAAAAAAATGACTGGTTCCGTTGGACGTTCGCTTTGTAATTCTTCAATATGTTTGGCGTAATTACGGCCTATACAAATTATTTTCATTATCCTATTTTTTAATTTTCCTTAAAGGAAAAATTTAATTGTTAACTTGTCTAAATATGATTTTAACCTCTATTAAATTTAACTACTAAAACGTAGTAATAATAGCGTGTCGCTTTTTTAATTGCTCTATTCTTGTTCAAATTCTACACTTACATCAAAATAAGTTGGATTGTTATTTACCTCAAATAAATTTCCTGAAATTTCAATTCCTTTAAAATTAGGTAAAATTCTAACATTTTCATTATTTACACTTTTTATTTTATACGGAAAATAATATCTTGATTTAAACCGAACCATATCAGCCATAGGATTATCTTTAGTCATGGTGGTATCTTTATTTTTCTCGATATCTGCAAGACCTTCTGGGCTTAGTTTCACAGCAAACAGCTCTCTATTAAAAGTTGTAATGTATGATTTATTAAAATCTGGTATTCCACTCTCTTTTTCTTTTTTTATACTTTTAGTTTTACTAGATAGCATGTCTAATTCTTTAATATTTTGCCCTTTTAATTTTTCGGTAAATAATTTTAATTCTGAAATATTGTCGAAATCGTAATTGATTTTCATTTCCAATTTTTTAGAAATTGAATCGACTTTTATATACATACTAAAATTCTCTAATTGTTTTATTTTAGCTCGTTTTTCTTTGCTTAATTTGGATATGCTATCTTTTTTTAATTCTAAAAATTCAGAAAAATTTATTAAAGTATCTAACTGCTTATTGTTTTCTCCTTGCTTCGTGTTTTTTCCCATTTTCATCATTTCAGACATGTCAAATCCTAAACTGTATCTTCCACTTCCATCCGATTCAAATGTTGTTTCTTGAAGTATTTCACAACTTGTTAAAACAACTAATGAGATAATAAATAGGGTAATTTTAATTCTTTTCATTTGGTTTTTTTTATTTGTTCCAAAAATTTATGATTATAAAAGCTATGATTCCAAAAATTCCAATTAATGAAATTATGAATAAATAGTCAGCAGTTTTTTCAAATAGCATTTCTTTTTTTGAATTTTCTGTTCGAAGTGACACAAAGGAAAACACAGAAGAAACTGTTAAAAGTAACGCTATAATTGCGGTAAATTCATCAATTAAACCATTTTCTGTTTTATTTGCTAAATGCAATGAAGTTATAATGAATAAGCAAAATCCTAAAAGGTTTGCTGAAGTTCCTAAAATATGCTGTGAAGTTTTATTTGCCATTAAAATTTTGTTTCTGTGAAGCTGTATTATACCATATAATTAATTATAAACGGAATTGGGCGCCTGTTTTTCATTTTTAAGCGAATTTTAGATAATGACTCTCCACTTACAATTCAACAACTAAACCCCAATTCCCAAATCAACATTTAAAAACAAACCAATTCACCTATGGCAAATATTTCTTATCAAAATTAGGTTTCCGTTTTTCTAAAAATGCATTTCTACCTTCCGTTGCTTCTTCTGTCATATAGGCTAAACGAGTTGCTTCACCAGCAAAAACTTGTTGACCTACCATTCCATCGTCGGTTAAATTCATAGCGAATTTCAACATTTTTATAGACATTGGAGATTTTCCTAAAATTTCTTGCGCCCATTCGTACGCAGTATTTTCTAATTCATCATGAGGAATTACGGCATTTACCATTCCCATTTCAAAAGCATCTTGTGCTGAGTAATTTCTTCCTAAGAAAAATATTTCCCGTGCCTTTTTTTGCCCTACCATTTTCGCTAAATAGGCAGAGCCATAACCACCATCAAAACTGGTTACATCTGCATCTGTTTGTTTAAAAATAGCGTGTTCTTTACTTGCCAACGTTAAATCGCATACAACGTGTAAACTATGTCCGCCACCAACAGCCCAACCTGGCACTACTGCAATTACAACCTTTGGCATAAAACGGATTAAGCGTTGCACATCTAATATATTCAACCTGTGATAATTATCTTCACCTACGTACCCCTGATGTCCACGTGCGCGTTGATCGCCACCGCTACAAAAACTATACACACCGTCTTTTGTACTTGGTCCTTCGGCACTTAACAATACCACTCCTATATTCAAATCTTCTTGCGCATCATGAAAAGCTTCTAACAATTCACTGGTTGTTTTAGGCCTAAACGCATTTCTAACATTTGGTCTGTTAAATGCGATTCGTGCAACTCCTCCACTTTTTTTATACGTTATATCTTCAAATTCCTTAACCGTTGTCCAATTAATTTCCTTCATAATTATAATATTTTAGGTAAAAATATAGTTTTTAAACGGTATTTAAAACTTTTCTATTTCCATCTTGATTTGTTACTATTATTACAATTGAATTTTCTTTGAAAATATATTCGTAATTTTGCTACGCTTCTTTCGATGAAGAAAGACCCCTAGCTATACCGAATCCAATGAGAATTATTCAATCAAACCGAACTAAAAATTCTGAACTGCCTTTAAAACTTAAAATTAGTTTTGAAGCTGTTTTTAAATATTTAGAAAAAATTGCTGACGAACCAACTCATTATTTACAACAAACGGCTATTAATTTATTAAATGAATACCAACAATTTCCCGAATTGCGTTCTGGTTTTGAGGATTTTAACAAATTAGAAACCTATAATGCTGAAATTGACAAATTATTATCAGTGCTTTTTCCTGATTTATTAGCCGAAAACGAAATTAAAGCTGCAAGTATCCCTTTTGAATTTACAACATTTAGGTTATCTAAACGTTTTTCACAAATAATTGAGGATGCTGGTGAAGATTATAAACTAAAACTCCGAAATTTTGATGAAGCAAATATTTATATTCTCTCATGTGCCTTTATTCTAGCGTATTGCCATAACACACATATTGATTTTAGACGCCCTTTCTTTTATGATATTCCGAATACTAAAACTGGAATTACAAAACATTATAGAACTCTATATAATGGTGATTTTTTTAAAGTGAAACCTTTAGAAAACGCACCAAAAATTACCGAAGATGATGTAAAATTATTAATGGATAACTTCAATAATATTGATATTTGGAAAGAAAAATTTCCACCTAATAGTTATGAGTTTATTGGTTTTGGTATGGTCAATTTATTTGATGTAACGCAAGATCAATCCTTATCTAATTTAAAAGAAAATTTAATTAGAAACGGTAAAGATGGAAATAGTTTTGACGAACTGGAAGAAAGTATATCTAAACTATTTGGTTCTACAAATATTCAATTTGGATTTTCAACATACCATATAAATAATGATCATGTAGCTTTTTCGAATCATACAATAAAAAAGAGCTTTTTATTAGGTGAACATTGCAAAAACGACATGGAAGGTTACTTTTGCAAAGAAATTATTCATACAGTGTTTAAAACCAAGGAGTTAATTGCCATTTCTGATATTGACACTTATGGTAAATCCGTAAATTTTAATGGTTTATATAAATCTTTAAAAAGTCAAAATATTCAAAGTTTTATTTTAGTTCCCTTGAAGTTAAAGGATGACTTATATGGAATAATGGAAATTGTTTCAACAAATAAATTTGAATTAAATTCTATCAATGCCTACAAATTAAAAGACGTAATTCCTGTTTTTAAAATAGCCGTAAAAAGAGTAATGGAGGAATTTGAAAATAAACTTGAATCAATTATTCAGGAAAATTACACTTCACTACACCCTACTGTAAAATGGAAGTTTTACGAGCAAGCAGAAGAATACTTTTTTAACCAAGGCAACAGAAAAACCTATAATTTAAAAAATATTGTTTTTGAAAATGTTATTCCTTTATATGGGCAAACCGATATTAAAGGTTCTTCAACAGCCAGAAATAACGCCATTCAAAAAGACTTAGTAAAGCAGTTAAGATTAGCTGGGAAAGTTATTGAAAAAGCCAACGACATTTATAAATTACCTATTTATAATGACTTATTATTTAGAATTGAAGTATGCCTAAAAAGTATAAAAGACGGCCTAAATTCGGGTGATGAAATTATGCTAACCGACTTTTTAAACAAAGATATTTATCCTGTTTTTAATTATTTAAAAACTATTGACAACGCCTTAAAATCTGATATTAAAGAGTATATGAGCCATTTAGATCAGAAACTTCATGTAATTTATGACAAACGAAAAGATTATGAAGAAAGCGTTAATATCTTAAATAAAGAACTGGCTAACTTTATAGATTTAAAACAAGTAGAAGCGCAAAATATGTTTCCGCATTATTTTGAACGCTACAAAACTGATGGTATTGACCATAATATGTACATTGGACAATCTTTAGTAAACAACCGTATTTACGACAAAATTTATTTGTATAATTTACGTTTATGGCAATTACAATTGATGTGTGAAGCTGAAAATTTAGCTTACAATTTAAAATCTACTTTAAAACATCCGTTGGAAGTTGCTTCCTTAATATTAGTACACAGCACTCCGCTGGCTATTAAGTTTAGAATGGATGAAAAACGTTTCGATGTAGATGGCGCTTATAATATTAGATATGAAATTATTAAAAAACGAATTGATAAAGCGCTTATAAAAAATACGCAGGAAAGAATTACACAACCCGGAAAAATAGCCATTGTATACAGTCAGAATAATGATTTAGCAGAATATATGAAATATATAAAGTACTTACAATCTAAAAATTACCTTCTTGAAACTGTTGAAAAATTAGAAATTGAAGATTTACAAGGAATTTTTGGATTACGAGCCCTGCGTGTTGAAATAAATTATGAATCAATTTCAAAAAGCACCATTACTTTTAATGATTTAATGAATGCAATTACCGCTAATTAATTATAAAGTTAATAATTAGCTTAGCGTTGCATCAATTCAAATGCAATAACAAAAGCAATTACAGAAACTACAATACCAATCATAAAAATAGTATAGGCTATGCGCAATAGCCTATATTTTTTATCTAAAACCTTCCCTAAATAATATAAATCTTTCATTAAAGACTCATATAAATAATCACGACTACTCATCATATCAGTCATACCCGCTTGAAAATCTTCTAATTCCATTTTATGAAAGTTTCCAAAAAACAATAAATTTACTTTTCTATTCTTTACATCTTCTTTGGTAAATGTGCCTGAAGTTATTTTTGGACGTGTTGATAAAATGGAGTAAATCATAGTAACCACTGTAATAAACATAAAAAACAAGGTTGGATAAATTAAATACGAGTTGCTCGCCTTGTCTAACTTTGGAAATAAATTGGAAAGTGCTATTGATAAAACAATGGCGCTAACAGATAATAAAATATTTGCTTTTGTATCTGCAATATCACTTAATTTAATATGGTTTTTTAACGTTACCCTGTACATCGTTTCAATTCCACGATCAGGACGCTCATCTTTATCTTTTTTACGCTTAAACTCTGCCTTTTTCAACGTAGCTTTTGTGGTTTGTTCCTCATTTTTTGCAATTAGTTTTCGTAATTCCTTTTGAACTTTTAACCAATTAGCTGTTTGCTGCTCACTTAATTTTGCAAAAGCATAATTTGTAAAATAAGTATGGGTTTTTATAAATTTTTCGTTTTCCGAATAAAAGGCTTCATCCGTAAAATATTTATTGCACAATAATTCCCATTCCGAACGCAATAAATTTGATTTTTCAGAAAAACTAGTAGTTCCTAAATGGTATAAATCAGCGTCACAAATAATTTCTTCTAATAAATTAGAAGGCTTTTGAGGCATTTTAGTCGCATCAATTAACTTTTGAACTGCTTCAATTTTAATTGTTGAAAAACCTTTTTCTTGTAAATAGCTTTCTGCAATCCTTTTACTTTCTGCTTCATGTTTTTCATGCCCTTCAACAAAACCAGTATCATGAAACCAACAAGCTATTAATAAAAGTTCTAATTGTTCTTCTGAAATCCCCTCGCCTAAACCTATCTCATTTGCATGTAATACTACTTGGCTGGTATGTTCAAAATTATGATAAACTACTTCTGGAGATAACCTATTTTTAAATAAATTAAATACGAAAGAAGCTACTTCTTTAAAAAATTCGTTTTCTAACATGACTAAACTATTGTGAAATTCAAAAATACATAATTTTATGTACTTTTATATTTTTTAAACAAACAGTTCATGAAACTTAATAAACTACGGTTACTATCTATATTTCTACTATTATTTTTTACACTTGGCTGCTCCACTTATAAAACACAATATCAAGACACTACATTAAATTGGCAACATAATAATGGTGATAAAAATCTTGAAATTGAACATAGTTTTTACTTAATTGGAGATGCCGGAAATGCGGAATTGAATAAAGATCTAAATCACCTTCAATTGCTTAAAAAAGAATTATTGGGTGAAAACAAAAACGCTACTGTATTATTTTTAGGAGATAATTTGTATGAAAAAGGACTTCCAAAGAAAAATGACCCTACGAGAAAACTGTCTGAACACCGCTTAAATATTCAAATTGATTTGGTTAAAAATAGTAAAAGTCAAGCTATTTTTATTCCCGGAAACCACGAATATTATACCGATGGAATTGACGGTTTAAAACGACAAGAAAATTATATAGTAGACCAATTGGGAAAAGATTCTTTTTTTCCAAAGGATGGTTGCCCTATTAAAAAAATTGATATTTCTAATGACATTGTATTAATTATTATTGATACGCAATGGTATTTAGAAAACTGGGACAATAACCCAACAATGAATGACGATTGCACCATAAAAACACGTGAATTATTTTTTGACGAATATGAGAATCTAATTAAAAAGAATGAAAATAAAACGACCATTGTTGCTATGCACCATCCATTATATAGCAATGGGTCGCATGGTGGCCAGTTTAGTTTTAAATCGCAATTTTATCCTATAAACAATAAAATTCCATTGCCAATACTAGGAACTTTTGTTAATGTTTTACGAAATGCTGGAGGAATTTCTACGCAAGATTTAAACAATAAAATGTACCGAGAACTAAAAAATAGATTGGTTACATTATCACAAAAATCTGATAAAATTGTTTTTGTTTCAGGACACGAACACTCACTACAATATATTAGGAAAGATAATTTACCACAAATAATTAGTGGAGCTGGTTCTAAAACTTCAGCTGCAAGAGTTTTAAATGAAAGTAAGTTTTCTTCAGGAAATTTAGGATATGCAAAAGTGGTGGTTTATAAAAATGGTGCTTCTTGGGTGTATTTTTATTCCGAAAAAAATGGTGTAAGAGAGCTACTATTTAAAGAAGAAATTTATCCTTCTCTTCAAAATAAAACGGAATACAACTTTACCAACAACTTTCCAAAAACGGTAAAAGCAGCTGTTTATACAGAAAAAGAAATTTCAAAAGGAAAGCTATTTAAAAGTCTTTGGGGAAATCATTATCGTAACTATTATGGCACAAAAGTTACTGCTCCAACTGTAAATATCGACACTTTATTTGGCGGATTAAAACCCATAAAAACTGGCGGAGGACACCAGTCTAAATCCTTGCGTTTGGAGGATAAAAACGGCAAACAATACGTAATGCGTGCTCTTAAAAAAAGTGCTACACAATATATTCAAGCAGTTGCTTTTAAAAATAGCTATGTTGAAGGACAATACAACGATACGTATGCTGAAGATTTGTTGATGGATATTTACACCACTTCGCATCCATACGCTCCTTTTACTATTGGTACATTGGCTAATGCCATTGACATTTACCACTCCAACCCCACTTTATATTATGTTCCTAAACAAAATGCATTAAGTTATTTTAATGAAAGTTTTGGTGACGAATTATATATGATTGAGGAACATGCTGGCGATGGTCATGGAGATTTAAAAAGTTTTGGATATTCAAATGAACTTATTGGAACAGATGATTTATTAAAAAATCTTCGAAAATCAGATGATTACTCCGTTGATGAAGACACTTACATTCGTGCTCGGTTGTTTGATATGCTTATTGGCGATTGGGACAGACACGAAGATCAATGGCGTTGGGCTACTTTTGAAGATGGTAAAAAAATTGTATACAAACCAGTGCCGAGAGATAGAGATCAAGCATTTTCAAAAAACGATGGATTTATTTTAGGGTTTCTAACAAGAGCCATTCCTGCGTTAAAATTAATGCAAGTATATGATGAAGATATGCGAAACGTAAAATGGTTTAATTTGGAACCTTACCCGTTGGATATGGCGTTGATAACAAATGCTTCATCAAAAAACTGGGAGGAACAAGTTGCTTACATTCAACAACAAATAACAGAAGATGTAATTGATGAAGCCTTTAAAAATTTTCCAGCAGAAGTAACTGACCATACAGTTGCTGAACTTAAAACAAAGCTAATAGGGCGTTTAAAAAACTTACCTAAAATTGCAAATACATATCAAAAACACTTAGCTAAATACGCTATTGTAAAAGGAAATGACAAAGACAATTTATTTGAAATAGAACGCTTAGCCAACGGTAAAACATCTGTTCAAGTTTTTAATATTAAGAATAAGGAAAAAGGAAGTATCATTTTCGAAAAATCGTTCAACAAAAAACAAACTTCTGAAATTTGGCTGTATGGCTTAGATGATAACGATATTTTTAAGGTTTTTGGAAAAGGAAACAAGCTAATTCCCATTCGTATTGTTGGAGGTCAAAACAATGATGAATATAATATTGAAAATGGCAATAAAGTAACAATTTATGATTTCAAAAGTAAGAAAAACACCTTTAACCTTAACAATGCAAAATTAAAACTAAAAAAAGATTACGAAACCAACACATACAATTATAAAAAGCTAAAATATAATCAAAATCAATTAATTCCTTCCTTTGGCTCTAATCCTGATGATGGTTTTAAAATAGGAATTAATGATGTTTATACGGTGTTTGGCTTCGAGAGAAATCCTTTTACACAACAACACACTTTAAATGCTGGCTATTATTTTGCCAACAAAGGCTTCGACATACAGTACACTGCTGAATTTGCAAATATTTTTAACAATTGGAATTTTTTACTAGAAACCAAATTTACAAGTCCTAATTACAGTATTAACTATTTTGGATTTGGAAATACGACCTTAAATTTTGAAGACACTTTTGGAGAAGATTATCATAGAGTTCGACTGAGTACTTACAGCGCTAATCCTTCTTTAAAATGGCGTGGAAGAATGGATAGTGAATTTAAAATAGGGTTAATTTCAGAAAGTGTTGAAGTTGAAAATACTTCAAACAGGTTTATCAACATTTTAAATTATCCACTAGAAAATAGAAAAACGTATGTTGGAGCACAAACATCTTATAGTTATAAAAACTTTGATAATAAAGTATTTCCAACCTTAGGAATGTCCTTTTTATTAGAAGGTGGCTGGAAGCAAAATATTGAACGTAACAAAGAAAATATTGGATATATAACTCCTTCATTAGCCTTCAATTATAAAATTTCAACTAATGGAAAGGTTGTTTTTGCTACTAAATTAAAGGGAAACCTACTATTTGGTGATACTTTTGAATTTTACCATGCAGCAAGTATTGGAGGTTTAGATGGACTGCGCGGTTATAGAAACCAACGGTTTATTGGAAATTCCTCCTTTTATCAAAATACCGACATTCGCTTTAATTTAAAAAGTGTAAAAACAAGTATAATTCCAGTACAATATGGTGTATTTACAGGGTTTGATTATGGTAGAGTTTGGCTAACAAATGAAAACTATAACAACTGGAAAACATCTTATGGTGGAGGGCTTTGGTTAAGTGCTGCAGAATTGGTAAATTTAAACATCTCAATTTTTAACTCTAAAGAAGGTCCTTATTTTAAATTTGGGCTAGGTTTTGGATTTTAACCCCTAATTCCAGTTAACTATGAAAAAAAGCATTTTAACACTCGTATTATCCAGTATAACATTCATATTATTTTCCCAAGACATAAAAATAAAAAAATTCAATTCTATAGAATTAAATGCTGATCGATTTTTAAAAATATATGTTCCACCAAGTTATACTTCTGAAACAACTAAAGTTTATCCGGTTGCAATTATACTTGATGCGGAATATTTATTTGATGTATATGTTGGAAATTCCATATTATTTGCTAATAAAGATGAAGCACCTGAGCAAATTATAGTTGGTATTAATCAAAACTATTATAATGAAAGAGAAAAGGATTGTTCGTTTCAAAACGAAAATAGTTTACCTACCAAAGACAGTGCTAATTTTTACAGATTCATAGCTGGAGAACTACTTCATTATTTAAATGAGAATTATCGAATTTCACCTTTTAAAACCATTGTAGGATCAACGTTAACAGCCAATTTCATCAATTATTTTTTAATAGAAGATTATCCAAATTTTAATGCTTTTATAAACATAAACCCTTATTATGCAGCAGACATACCTACATTTCTTCAAAAAAAAATTGAAAATATAACAGATGAAAATATTTATTATTACATATCAAAAGGTAGAGATAATTCAGAAAAAAATCAAACTTTAATAAATAACACAAATACTCTTTTACAAGCCATTAAGAATCCAAAACTAAAATATAAATATGAGGAATTTAATAGCAATCCCACTGCCACAATTGGACAATCTATCCCTAGTGCACTAGCTACTATTTTTGAAATGTATTCCGCAATTTCTCCTGAAGAATATGATAAAGATATTAAAAACCTTTCACCTCCTGATGCCATTGCCTATTTAGAAAATAAATATACAGAAATCGAATATTTATTCGGAGCTAATTTAAAAATTAGACAAAAGGATATTTTTACTGTTGAAAAAATAGTATTGGATAAAGAAAATGGCGATTATTTAAAAACATTTGGAGAAATGATTAACAAATTATACAAAGATTCTCCAATGGGTGATTATTATATTGGAAGATATTATGAAACCGGAAAAAAATATAACGCTGCATTAAAATATTACAAAAATGGCTACATGAAATTAAAGGAAGGCGACCCAAATGAAGATAATTATTATGAAAATATTCGTCGTGTTTTAGATAAAAAATCTGGACTTATTGACGATTCAACCGAAGAAGAAATTACTGAAACAGAAACAATTAAAAAATAAAAATGATAATAAATATGAAAAAAACTTTTTTTTTACTAATAGCTTTAGCTACAACACTTTGCTATTCACAAGAAGACACTAAAGTAGCTGTAAATTTACCTGCTAACCAAAAGTATGAGTTTACAACAGTTATAGATATTGAGGCTTCCAACGTGAAAAGTCAGGGAAATACGGGAACTTGTTGGAGTTATGCTTCCTCTTCCTTTATTGAATCTGAAATATATAGAGTTTCCGGCGAACATATTGATATTTCTGAAATGTACAATGTGCGACAAACATACCCAGCAAAAGCGTGGAATTATGTAATGCGACAAGGAAAGACTCAATTTGGCGAAGGCGGCTTGGCACATGATGTCATGAATTCCGTTCAACAATACGGCTTAGTTCCTGAAAGCGCTTTTAGCGGCTTACAAAATGGATCAAAAGAACACAACCACGAAGCTATGGCAACTCAACTAAAAGAGGTGCTTGATACTTTCATAAAAAATGATGTAAACTCAAAATATCCCAATTGGAAAAAAGCGATTGGAACCATTTTAGATGAACAATTGGGTACAATTCCTACTGAATTTAATTATAATGGAATTCAATATACTCCGATGTCGTTTTTGAAAAAAACACAACTACATCCAGCTGATTATATTACATTAACGTCATTTACGCATCAACCATATTACACTAAATTTATTTTAAATATTCCAGATAATTTTTCAAATGGTTCTTTTTACAATGTTCCTTTAAACGACTTGGTTTCTGAAACTGATAATGCTTTAAAAAACGGATACACACTTGCTCTAGATTGCGATGTTTCGGAAGCAACTTTTTCTTCAAAAACAGGTGTCGCTTTTATTCCAAAAAACAATACTGATCAAGAAAAAGGCTTGACTTATATTGTTGATGAACTACCTATAACAGCCGATTTTAGACAACAAGAATTTGAAAATTACAACACTGCTGATGACCATTTAATGCACTTAGTTGGTTTGGTAAAAGACCAAAACAATAAAGAATACTACAAAATAAAAAATTCGTGGGGAGGCAACAGCGACCGTATTGGAAACAACGGTTATATTTATATGAGTAAAACTTATTTTAAACTAAAAACCATTTCGGTTTTAGTCCATAAAAATGGTGTTAGTCCTGCTATTCTTAATAAATTTAAGTAAAAATTAAAGGCTGTTTGAAGAGTAAACCTCTCGTCAACCTGAACTTATTTCAGGTTCTCATAGTGATTAATTATCAATATGATGAGATTCTGAAACAAGTTCAGAATGACGGAATACAATACTTTTCAAACAGCCTTATTATCTATAAAATAGTGTAAAATAGCTTACTCTCCGTAATTCACAAATGAAATACCCGTGTCGCTAATTTCAATTAGTTTTTGTCTAAACAAACCACCAACAGCACTTTTAAATGCTTTTTTACTCATTCCCAATTCATATTTAATAGCATCAGGAGTACTTTTATCGTGCAAAGCTAAAACTCCATCATTCGCTCTTAAAGCATTTAAAATAATAAGTTCATTTTTTATAATAGTTTGCTTAAAACCAACACCTTGCAATGTTACATCTAACTTACCATCGTCTCTAATTTTCTTTACAAAACCAAATAATTGTTGCCCTTCTGCTATTTTTTGGTACAATTCATTTCGGTACAACATCCCTTCAAACTCTTGATTTACCAATACGGTAAAACCGATAGCTACATTTCGTACAACTATTAAATCTACCTTATCACCTACTTTTAATTCCATAATTAATCTTTTAAATTGTTGAAATATGCTTTTAATATTTTATCGTTTTCTTCTCTTGGAGTAAAAATCTCCAATAATTGTGGTTGTTCACTTTCTTCAAAAAAATGAGTTAAACCATTGGTTAAATTTTCTATTGAACTTGCTTTTTGATAGCCAAAGTTAAACATTGTACACAAATGTTCCGCAGTTAAATTGTGTGGAGTTTCAAAATAATCCAACGCGTCCGAATTTTGAGGTCCAGGAATAAATCTAAAGATACCTCCACCACCATTATTTACAACTAGTATGCGGAAATTTTTAGGAATGTAATTATTCCACAAAGCGTTACTGTCGTAAAAAAAACTAATGTCGCCCGTTATAAAAACAGTTTGTTTATTTACCACTGTTGAAGCTCCTATAGCTGTACTTGTACTTCCATCAATTCCGCTGGTTCCTCGGTTGCAAAAAACAGCTATATTCTGGTGAATATCGAATAATTGCGAATACCGAATAACCGAACTATTACTCAACTGCAACATACAATTTTGCGGAATGTATTTCAACAGCGTGTCAAAAACCTTTAAGTCGGAATAGGCACAATGTTGTAAAAAATCGGTATGCTTTTGCAATCGTATGGCTTTCTTTTGAAGCCAATATTGTTGATAATTACTTTCAACAGGAATTACTTTTTCAATAAAACTGCTAAAAAAAGTATTCGTTGGAATTTTAAAATGATGATTTAAACACAAAAATGTATCAAAAGCTCTTTTTTCATCTACGTGCCAATGGTGTTTTGGTTGAAATTTACGCAAATGTTGTTTTATTTTTTTTGAAACAATTAATCCGCCTAAACTCAATACTATTTCTGGTTGAAATTTCTCCAATTCTTCATCTTCCAACGGAAAAATCAACTTATCAATACTATTAATAAATTTTGAATGCGACACATTTGCCGTATTTTCAATTAAAATAAGCACCGATGGATCATTGGTAAAATGTTCTAACTGTTGTTGTAAAACTGAATTTGGAAAACACTCGCCTACTAAAATTAATTTTCGTTTAGAAGCGTTCCAAATTTCTGAATATGCAATAATTTCATCTACCTCAACAACTAATTCTTTTGTAATATTTGCTATTTTTTCAATAGTTATAAGTTCTGGAACAGTTTCGTACAAAGGTTCATTAAAAGGAATATTGATATGAACTGGTCCTTTTTCTATAGTTGCCATTCTCAAAATAGCCGCTATTTTTGAACTAATTTCCTGCGGTTCATCAACTGTTTCTTCTAAATTCAACGAACTTAAAATATGATTTGCAAATACATTTTCTTGTCGAATAGTTTGCCCATCACCAATATCAATTAAATGTTTTGGTCTGTCCGCTGAAATAACAACTAACGGAATATTACTATAAAATGCTTCTGAAATAGCTGGATAATAGTTCAATAATGCCGAACCAGAAGTACAAATTATTGCCACTGGTTTTTGTAATTGTTGCGCCATTCCTAAAGCAAAAAAAGCAGCAGAGCGCTCATCTACAACACTATATGTATGTATTGTAGGATGATTGGAAAAACCAATGGTTAAAGGTGCATTTCGCGAACCTGGAGAAATTACAACGTGTTTAACTTCGTTGTTCACACAAGTTGCAATTAATAATTGTGCTAATTCGTTTTTAGGAAAATGAGGCATTTACGACTTTAATTAATGTGCAAATTTACATAAACTTATGTTAGCAAAAATCATAATTTACCTATAAAACTTTTTTCATTACCATAGCTTTGGCTACGGTTTCTTCAAATTCTTTTTCAGGAATACTTGCTTTTGTAATTCCACCGCCAACATATAACGCTATTTTTGCATCTTTCACTTCCATACAACGTAAATTTACAAATAATTGTGTATTTTCATTTACGTTTAATTCGCCCAAATACCCGGAATAATAACTACGCGTATAATTTTCATTTTGAAGTATAAAATCTTTCGCTGTTTCCTTTGGCAAACCACAAACTGCTGGCGTTGGATGCAAATATTTTATTAAATTCTCTAATAAATTGACTTCTTTTAACTGACCCATTATGTCCGTTCGTAAATGCAGTAAACTTCCTGCTTTTATGGTATATGGTCCTTTAACTTCTGAAATAGTGACTTCCTCTTTTATATTTTCTAAAATAAAATCAGTCACATATTGTTGTTCTTGTTGCTCTTTTTCTTGCCAAATTACATCGGTTGCACCTTCAAAAGGTTGCGTTCCTGCCAATGCCATTGTTGTAAAATTACTTCCTTTTATATTTATCAATCGCTCTGGAGTCGCGCCCATCCACAAACCAATTTCAGGGTGAAACCAAACATATACAAAGGCATTTTTGTAATTCTGCAACATTTTTTTGAAAGAATTCAACATATTAAATTGTGTAAAACGAATGACTTCTTTCCGAGAAACTACAATCTTTTGCGCCTTATTTTCAGCAATAAAATCGACAGTTTTTGAAATTAATTGCAAATGTTTTTCTTTAGAAATTTCAAATTGTTCGCTTTTTTCAATCAATTCACTTACCGTCAACAACTTAAAGGTATGTGCTTGTGAAATTGTCGTTTTAAAACTGTCACATTTCGCCTTTGGGAAAATTACTTTTTTACCAGTAGTATGAAATGGCATAAATACAAAACCTTCTTCCTTAAAATTAGTCAACGTTACCAACTCATTGGTTTGCTGAACAAGTAAGTTTACCAATTCTTCATTCGGTTTTCTATACGCAACAAACGGTTTTTGTTCCGAATAAGTCGACGTAATTTTATTAAAAAAGGATGAAATATCTAATTGCAATGGTTTTTGTATTTAAATTGAAATTGCCTATTTAATTGGCAAAATATAATTGGTTAATTTACATAAAGAAATCAATCGACCTCGATCATCTTCAATTTTAATTTCCACTAAATGAATGGTTTTTCCTTTATGAATAATTCTACCAGTTGCAGTAATAAGTCCTTTTCTAACACTGCGTAAATGGTTGGCAGAAAACTCAATACCTCGTACACTATATTTTTTGCTGTCAATTACTAAAATGGATGTAGGACTCCCAACAGTTTCCGCCAACGCCATTGTTGCGCCTCCATTTAAAATGCCATCAGGCTGATGAACACGCTCATTTACAGGCATGGTAGCAACTAAAAAATCTTCACCAAAATCAGTATATGTTATTTGTAACGTGGTATTTAACGTGTTTTTACACATTTCATTTAACGCATCTAGTTTCTTTTTTTTATCCATCATATTAAAATTCTTGGATGGTAAAAATAAGAATTATAACTTAAAATAGTACATTTGCATTTCGAATTAATACAGAAACTATGGCTTATAAAATTAGAGTACTATTAGATGTTGAAAAAGATGTTTTTAGAGATTTAGTTGTAAATGAAACAACTAATTTAGAAGATTTTCATTTTTTTATTGCAAAATCTTTTGGATTTAATGGTTTAGAAATGGCTTCTTTTTATAAAAGTGATGAGGAATGGGAACAAGGCGATGAAATTCCATTATTTGATATGTCTGAAGATGATTCTGACATTTCAATGAGTAATTGCCTGTTAAATACAGTATTCAAAAAGAAAGGCGATAAACTTATTTACGTGTACGATTTCTTTTCAATGTGGACGTTTTTTGTTGAACTTGCTGAGATCACTACAGACAACAATGATTTACCTAAAATAGCCTTATCATTCGGAGAAACTCCTGAAACAGCACCCGAAAAAGAATTTACATCTGAAAACATGTACGACGACGACGACGATTTTTTAGATGATGACGATTTTGAAAATATTGACGATATTGATTTTGATAATTATTAATTGGTATTTGGGTTTTGGTTGTTTGTTACTGGGTTTTAGTAGATAGTTATTCGTCTTTTAAAACCTTTGTCCCTTTGTAACTCTAAAACTTTCATCCTTTAGACTTTCGACTTTTTAACTTCTGACTCCAGACTTCAAACTTCCGACTTCCAACTTATCTAATAATATACGTATTTACATTTTCATAATTTCTGGTAACAAAAGCAAAAGCCACTTCTAAAAGTTCTCCCATATTGGTACATTTTTTGAAATCTTTATCATTGGTATATTTCATTAAATCCATTTTTAGTTGATTTACTTTTTCTGGAGTCGAAATATTATCGGATTTCATACACGCTATTAAATCTTCTATTCTTTCGTGTGAACCCTTTAATCTTCTGGCAATAGAAGAACGCTCCTCTATAATATACTGCTCAATAGATTCTTTTTGCAAATTTTCTTGAACCATTTTTACAAACGGATAATTTTCTTTAAAAAATTGCGGAAAATATACTTTTAAATTCCCTTCATAACTTTGTTGGTCAAAATCCATAGCACGAATTCTATATTCCACCTGATCAAAATCATAAGAAGCAACAATTACATAATTATACGCACGCATATCACCCAACAAACGAATCATGCAGCGTTCATTAAATTTCACAAATTCTTTCGACAACCTTTTTTTACCTCTAACGGAAACATTTTTTAAATTTTCTTCTAAAAACTGATCTCCAGGAATACCTAATACATGCTCTTCAATTAAAGTATCTTTATACACTAAAAAGTTAATGTTATTTGGCGATAAAATATGTTCCAACTCCAACCCATACACCCGCGAAGAATCCGCTTTTTTAATATATAAATAGGTGTGATTGTCATTCAGTACGTTTCTAACTTTAATTCTGAAAGGCTTTGAATTTCCAAAAGTACAGTAGTCAATAGCATCCACATTAAAAAAATGCAACGATTCCTCACTTCCATCACCATGTAAAATTAAATACATTCGTTTTAAACTAGTATCAATTTCCTCACGTTCATGTTCCGCATAATACACACGTATCCACAAACTATCGTCTCCATTTTTATCATACACCGTAACCGCACCTACAAAACGCAACAAATCATCATAAAATACCGGAATTTTAATATTTCTATTGTACTCGGTTAAATAATCATACAACTTTTCGTTGATAGGAAATGCTGGTTTCTTTTTCGAAATTAATTTCTGTTCTTCCATAAGGTTCTAAATGTAATTTTCAAATTTAATATATTGCTGTAACAATAATAACTAAATTTCGTCTTAATTTTACATAAAACACAAAACAATTGGAAACTATAATATCAATAAAAGATCTCCATAAAAAATTTGGCAATATTCACGCCGTAAATAATTTATCTTTTGAAATAAAAAAAGGAACTGTTTATGGGATTTTGGGACCTAACGGAAGTGGAAAATCAACAACTTTAGGCATTATTTTAAATGTAGTTAACAAAACATCCGGGAGTTTTAGTTGGTTTGATGGATCATTAACAACACATCAAGCGTTAAAAAAAGTTGGAGCTATTATTGAGCGCCCCAACTTTTATCCATACATGACAGCGGTTGAAAACCTGAAATTAGTTTGTAAAATAAAAGAAATTTCTTCTGTGAAAATTGAAGAAAAGCTGAAGTTAGTCAACCTTTTTCATAGAAAAGACAGTGAATTTAGTACGTTTTCATTGGGAATGAAACAGCGTTTAGCCATTGCTTCTGCCCTATTAAATGATCCTGAAATATTAATTTTAGATGAACCTACCAATGGTTTAGACCCTCAAGGAATTCATGAAATACGAGAAATAATCAGAACGATTGCTTCCAACGGAACCACCATTTTATTGGCTTCACATTTATTGGATGAAGTTGAAAAAGTGTGTTCACACGTAGTTGTTATTCGTGAAGGTGTAAAACTGTATGCAGGAACTGTTGATGGCATTGTAGCTTCAAACGGTTTTATAGATTTAAAGGTTGAAGGAAGTTCTGCTCCACTAATTTTAGTATTAAAAACGTATGATGGAATCAGTAAAATTGAAGCAATTGAAGATAAAATTGTAGCGACGCTGTCAAAACCAATTGAAGCTGCTGAAATCAACCAATTCTTATTTAAAAACAACATTATTGTTTCGCATTTGGTAAAACGCAAACCAAGTTTAGAGCAACAATTTTTAACTTTAACTAACAACAAACTATAATGTTCCGATTATTAGATATTGAAATTCATAAATTAAAACATAGCAAAGCGAGTATCGTTTTAATTTTTATATACTTTGCATTATTAACTTCCATTGCATTCATTGCTGCTGTGAAATTTGACATTGGACCAATTAAATTTCATTTGGCAGAACAAGGTATTTTTAACTTTCCTTTTATTTGGCATTTTAA
>JAGPIQ010000119.1 GCA_018054895.1 Lutibacter sp.
CTTCTTATGGGGGTTCTATAGGACTTACTTCAAGAGTGTATGATAATTATTTTGTGGAATTGAATTATACGTACGCTAAGTTTGATTTCGACCAAAGTTCAGATCCAGATTATGAAGCTGGTTTTAACACGCCAGAACATAAAGTGAAATTTTCATTTGGTAATGCAGAAGTTATTAAAAATGTGGGTTTTAATTTAAATATTAGATGGAGTAATGAGTATTTATGGCAATCTATAATTGCGGATGCTATAATTGAAGATAGAACAGTGGTAGATGCTCAACTTAATTATTCGGTTGACACATGGAAATCTGTATTTAAAATTGGAGCTGCTAACCTTGGAGGGAAAGAATATTTTAGTGCGCCAGGAACAGGAGGAGTTGGTTCTCAATATTTTGTATCTTGGACAATAAATCCTTAAATTTACAATACTAAATAATTTTTATAGAAAGGTCGCTTCAATTTTATGTTGAGGCGACTTTTTTATTTCTTGAATTCAAAATTTTTAAAACAATAGGTTCTAATTATTTCAAAAAGAAAAATTTCCTTAAATTTGAAAATATTCAATCATAAATTGATATTTGTTCAAATGAAAACGATTCTGCTAATTATATTTACCGGTTGTTTGTTTGTTTCTTGTGAACATAGCCAAGAAATAAGTTCTATTTCACCCATAAATTGGGAAAAGAGAACCCTTAAAAACGGACTTAAAGATTCACTTGAAATAGGGAAAACATATTTATCTGTATATTCTCAAATTTACAGTACTACAGAGCATAGAAAGCATGGTTTAACAGTTACTGTAAGTATGCGAAATACCAACTTGAACGATACTATTTATATTAATAGCGCTTCTTATTTTGATACTGAAGGCAATTTAACACGTACTTATTTTGATAAGACTATATTTTTAAAACCTATGGAAACTGTCGAAATAGTGATAGATGAAATGGACGAGCAAGGAGGTACAGGAGCAAATTTTATGTTCGACTGGGCGATGAAAAAAACTTCAAACGAACCTCTTTTTGAAGGTGTCATGATTTCAACCTCAGGACAACAAGGATTGTCATTTACCACGCAAGGAAGAAAAATAAAGCATTAATACTGCTAAAAATTTCAACTAATAACATCATGAATCATGGTGAAATTACCACCATTCCAACTCGATAAAATATCAGTACCAACTTGTGCACCACTTCCAGCAGCAATAGCGTATTGGCTAATCCAGCCAGCTAATACTCCAACTACATAAATTCCTTCGGTTACTAAATGATGCTCGTTTTTAAGCATTATTCGTTCTTTTTGTGGCGGTAAATTTTTATGAGGTTGTACATATTCCATCAACCCTTCAATATTAAATAAGTTGGATGGGCCAACTGCTACAACAACTATTTGAGCGCTATAAGTTGCTTTATTCGTTTTAACCAAAATACGGTCATCTTCTTTTAAAATAGCAACTACTTTTTCTTGTGATATTTGGTCTATATGCGGGTACATTTCAGAAACCTGTAGAATTCCTTCTTTAAGAACAGTATCACCACGCGTTCCTTTTTTAAATCCTAACACATTATTTAGCTCAGCTGTTTGTAAAGCTGAACTTTTTTGATGTGTAATAATTCCAATTTTTTTATCCATTGCAAATGGTTTATTATAGGCAGAGCCTAATAATAGTGCGCATGATAAACCAGCAACACCTCCACCAATAATTAATACGTCATAATTTTTCATAAAAACAGTTGTTTTTGAAGCACTAAAATAACAAAACTTTTGGTTACCTACTTAAAGTTATGCATCAAAAAGTCCTTGAACGTTAGATGCAAATAATTTTACAGAAATAGCCAATAGAATAACACCGAACACTTTACGCAAAATGCTAATGCCTGTTTCGCCTAATAATTTTTCAATTTTTGCTGAGGTTCTTAATGTTATATACATTAAAATAACGTTTAGTAAAATGGCAATTACAATGTTAACAGTATAATACTCAGCACGTAATGATAAAATGGTAGTCAAACTTCCTGGGCCAGCAATTAAAGGAAAGGCAATTGGAAACACAGAGGCAGTTTTAGGACTTGTTTCATCTTCTTTGTATAATGAAATTCCTAGAATCATTTCTAAGGCCAAGAAAAATAATATTAATGAACCAGCAACGGCAAAAGAATTTACATCAATTCCAATAACGTTTAAAATACTTTTTCCTAAAAACAAAAAAGCAATCATTATAAAACCAGCTACAATAGAAGCACTTTCAGAATTAATAGGGCCTACTTTTGCTCTTAAATTTATGATAACGGGAATGTTTCCAATGATATCAATTACTGCAAATAATACCATTGCAGCGGTAAAAATTTCTTTCAAATCTATATTCATGGTGCGAATGTATTAAGATTTATTAAAATTAAACTATTCAAATATGGTATAAGGTAAAATAATATAAAAATTAGTTTAATTTTGCAGTATGTTTCAATTAGGAAAAGCCATAGTTTCAGAAGATATTATAGAGAAGGACTTCGTCTGTAATTTAAATGCCTGCAAAGGAAAATGTTGTATAGATGGAGAAGCAGGTGCTCCACTAGAAGAAAGCGAATTGCAAATACTTATGGATATTTATCCAAAAGTAAAACCGTTTTTAAGAAAAGAAGGTATTGCAGCAATTGAAGATCAAGGTCTTTTTACAATGTCAGAAGGGGAGTATGAAACTACCTTAATTGATGACAAAGACTGCGCTTACGTTATTTTCGATGATAAAAAAATTGCGAAATGTGGTATTGAAGAAGCCTACAATGCAGGTGAAATAAAATGGAAGAAGCCTATTTCTTGTCATTTATATCCAGTTCGTTTAATGGAATATAGTGAGTTTACTGCGGTAAATTATCACCATTGGCCAATTTGCGATGATGCTTGTGCTTTAGGAAAAGAATTACAAGTGCCAGTATATAAATTTGTTAAGGAAGCCTTAATTCGGAAGTTTGGTAAAAATTGGTATGCCGAATTAGAAAAGGTTGCCGAAAAAATGAATGAAAAATAGTTAAGCAACGATTATTTTTTAAACACCTAACAATGTGTAAGTTAGTTGTTTTTATGTGACAAACATTACAATTAGTGGTATTCTCTTTTGTATTTTTATAAAAAAGCAAATGAAAAATGAATGCTACAAATTAATTTCTTTAAACAAACTAATTGTTTCAATAGCATTTATAGTCTTCATTCAATCTGCCTTCAGTCAAAACTATTCAAAAAAACAAATAGACAGTACTTTTTCAGCATTAAAAGTTTTACCGAATAACACCAAAAAGGTAGATCAATTAGTGGAACTCTACAAAAATTCATCTAAAAGTGGGTTTACAAATGAAGCTATTATTGATGAAGCAATTACCATTTCAGAAAAAATATTTTACATTGAAGGGTTGGCAAAATGTTATGATAGAAAAGGACTTACAGCAAGGTATGACTATGATTATAGTAGCTCTATTACCTATCATAAAAGAGCCTTAAACCTTTTAAACAAAACAACGGATACATTTGCAAAAGTAAAATGTTTAAATAGTTTAGGTGTTACTTACAGAAAATTAAATTTAGAAAAGGAAGCTTTTAATGTGTATTTTGAAGCTTTAGACTTGTCCGAAAAACTAAAAGATAAAAAAAGTATTGCTATTGCACTTCATGGAATAGGAAATGTATTTATTGATATTCAAGAATATGCTAAAGCATTGCATTATTTTAAAAAAGGGTATAATTTAGAATTAGAAAGAGGAAATGATAAGGGGCAAGAGTATAGTTTATCCAATATAGGAGAGGTATTTTTATATAATAAGGAATATGATTCCGCCTATGTATATTTAAATAAAGCACTTCACTTAACAAAAAAATTTAAACGTAAAGAAAGTGAAGCTATACAATATAATTTGTTAGGGTTACTTTTTCAAAACAAAAAAGATTATGTAAAATCTACACAGTATTATAAGCTTGCCATTCCTATTTTTACCAATGAAAACAACCTTCGATATTTAAGCAATACGCTTATTAATATTGGTGAAAACCAATTAAATAGTGGTAATTATAAAGAGGCTTTCGAAAATATTAATATAGGTTTAACGAGTGCTAAAAACATTAAATCTAAAGAAAATATTATTTTAGGGTATAAAGCGTTGGTTACTTATTACACCAAAACAAAAGACTTTAAAAATGCGTTAGATGCTCATAAACTAGCAACAGCCTTTCATGATAGTATCGTAAATGAATCTTCTCAAAAAAGTATAATAAGTACTCAAATAGCATTTGAAACAGCAAAAAAAGATGAGCAAATTCAAAAGTTAGCTAAAGAGAAGGAACTTAGTGAATTGTCTGCTAAATCTCATTTCAATAAATTAATTATTATTTCAATAATTGGAATATTGGCACTATGTATTTTAGGTTATTTACTGTATTTATATAGAAGAAATTCGGATTTAGAAATTGAGAATAAAAACAGTGAACTTCAAAATTATTTACACCAAATTAAAGAGCTGAAGAAAGAAGCTGAAAATAATGTTGATATTTCTACAGATAATTTTGAAGAATATAGCCTTTCCAAAAGAGAAATTGAAGTTTTTAATTACATCACACAAGGACTTAGTAATGATGAAATTGCTGAAAAAATGTTCGTTTCAAAAAACACCATTAAAACTCACATTAAAAACATTTACTCAAAATTAGATGTGAAAAATAGAATTCAAGCCATAAAAAAAGTAAACAGTATTTAGTCTTTTAAACAACAATACTTTTTCTCTATTATCTCCTACATACATTGTTTTCCCTAACAAAATCAATAGCTTAAAGTCCTAATATCACCCTAAAGGGTTATATAAATCATCCTTTTAAATGAAGTAATTTTTTACGTTTAGATATAATTTAGCACTATAAAATCAACAAGTCAATTGCCAAAAAAATCTAAATCAAAAATTATGAAAAAATTACAATTTAAAAACAAACTATTATTTAAACTCCTGTTATTAATAAGTATCTTTTTAGCAGTACCGCAACATGTAGAAGGTCAATTTCTAAAAAAACTAAAAGAAAAAGCCGAAGCGAAAATTGAACAAGAAGCCGAAAAACGTGCAGAACGCCGTATCAATAAAAAAATTGATAAAGAATTTGACAAGGCTGAAGATGTTATAGATGGCAAGAAGTCTGGAGAAAATGAAGTTAAAGAGGGAAGTGAAAACAGTAATCAAAGCAGCCAAAATACTTCTCAAAAAAATGAAGCAAATAGTCCAACTGTAGTTTGGAGCAAGTTTGATTTTATTCCTGGAGATGAAGTGATTTTTGAAGATGGCCCAAGTGGACATGAAGAAAATGGCGAGTTTCCGAGCCGTTGGGATTTGGTAAAAGGGCAAGTTGAAATTGCCAATGTAAATGGAGAAAGTGTACTGATGTTTATTGATGGAGCTCCTGCAATTGTTCCGTATCTTAAAAATTCAAAAGAAGATTACTTACCTGAAATTTTCACTATAGAATTTGATTTTTATAAGCCTGTAAATGGAAATAGAATATCTGTATATCTATTTGATGATAAAAATCAAAAGAAAGCGAATTCAGCGATGTATATGGATATTGGTTCTACTCGTGTTGATGAAAAACTAGCGGAAGTAAACGGGCAAATTCCAGGAATAGATTATAGTAACGATCAAGATGCACGTTGGATGCATATTTCAATTGCGTTTACAACAGGAAAATTAAAAGTATATGTAGATGATACACGCGTTATAAATATTCCTCACTATTCAGGAAATCCATCAGGGCTTACTTTACAAGCTTACTGGGCGGAATTGAAAGAAGATAAACCGTTCTATTTTAAAAATATCCGTATTGCCAAAGGCGGTGTAAAATATTACGACCGTATGCTTTCCGAGGGGAAAATTGTGGTAAACGGAATCAAATTCGATGTAAATAAAGCCACCTTAAAAGCTGAAAGTATGGGCCCAATTAATGAAATATTTAATTTGATGCAAAAAAATCCTGAAATCAATTTTAGTGTAGAAGGACATACTGATAGCGATGGAGACGATGTTAATAACCAAACATTATCTGTAGCTCGTGGAAAAACGGTGATGGATAAATTAATTACAATGGGAATTGCTTCAAACAGACTTAAATCTACTGGTTTTGGTGAAAGTAAACCTATTGATAATAATAGTTCAGCTGAAGGAAAAGCAAATAACCGTAGAGTTGAATTTGTAAAATTTTAATCAAAAAAATCAGTAGCGGTTATAAATAGATACTCTATAATACTTTAAATATTAATCAATTAAAAAATAAAAATCATGAAAAAAGCAATTAGAATTTCAGCAATTATGTTAGTAGTATTCAGTTTCATATTCACAGCTTGTGATGATGATATTTTAAACGTAGATTTTGATACTACAATTACTCAATCTATTCCAATTCATATCAATCAGAACCAAGGAACAGTCAATGAAAGCGCTATTTTATCACTTGATAATAGTGATACAAATAAGTATTTAAAAAAAATAAAAGGGGTAAAAATAAAAAAACTTACCTATAAAATCACCAATTTTTCTGGAGATGCCAATGGAACTATAAATGTAGATTTTAAAGCAGATAATTTAGTACTAAAAACAGAAGGTTTTATTGTGAAAAGTGCAAATGATAATGCAACCATTTTTGAAGTAACAGACATTGATAAGTTAAATGATATGGCAAACCTACTTAAAACTAATAAAAGTGTTTCTGTTGGTATTACAGGGCAATGTGTAGCAGAAGAAACCAGCATGGACTTTAAGGTTGAGGTAACTGCAAAATTAGAAGTTACAGCCAATCCGCTTTAAAAAAGAACACAATGTTATTGGTTGAAGTGAAAAATTAAGTCGTCCCCTTATAAATTTTAAAACACATACTATGAAAAAAATTATATTTTTATTAGTTGCTCTTAACTTTTTCGCAGTAACTATCAATGCTCAAAAGGAAGCTCTAAATGGCATTTGGAAATTAGCGGATTCTTATGAATATGAGGGAAAAACCTATACTACAAATATGAACATTACATTTAAAGATCCTGGTGTAATTGAAATTTCAGGAAAAGATCTTGGAACTTGGGCAAAAAACGAATCGGAAAATACGCTCACTATTACAAGTGATTTACTTCAAGGGATTCAAGGTAAAAATAAAATTGAAACTTTAAATGATACAGAATTAAAACTACTGGATTCTAATGGAAAAATTAATACTCTTCAAAGAATGAGTCTTCCAGAAGGTAAAGAATTGAACAATAAATTTACGGGCGAATGGTTGTTCGAAAAAGTGGAAGCGGATGGTAAAACTGAATTTGTTGGTCAAATAATGGATTTTAATAAAAATGGAATTTTTTATATGCAAGGACTGATATTTGGAAAATGGAATTATAAGCAAGCTTCTGAAAAAATTATTTTTGATATTACAGAAGAAAAAGATAAAATGAATGGAGAGCATTCAATTTTAAAAGCAAATGAAACAGAGTTTAACATAAATGTTAATGATGCTATTTTGTATTTTTCAAAAATGGATATTGAAAAAATTGAAAAAGAAAATGCTAATTCTGGCTTCATTGGAACTTGGAAACTGAACAGTGAAGACAATCCGAAAGCTGTACAAATATTAACATTTGAAGCACCTGATACCTTTGTTTTAATTGATAAAGAATCCGGAATGCAATCTCAATCAAAAGGAACTTGGATTTTTAATAAAAGTGATAAAACAGTGATGATGATTGGTTTTTCTATGGAGCATTTAAAAGGTATAAGCAAGGCAATTTATGTTTCGGATAACGAACTTTCTTTAGAAAATAACGGTATTATTTCAACCTTCAAAAAAGAAGAAAATAATACGGCTACTATTGAAAAATTAACATTTACAGCAGAAGATTTTTACACTGAAAATGGCGATTATAAATACGAAATGGATGAAGAAAAATCACCTTGGAATAATTGGAGTGAATTGAAAATGGGAATTTTAAACATTCATCAATTAGTGTATAAATACTCAAAATTAATAAATGGAACAACCTCTTTTGAACATAAAACACTTACAGCAAATGTACATGCAACTTCAGAAGAAGAAATGTTTAGTATTGATAATGTTTTTGTTGGTTTCGATAGCTATAATGTGCCTGAAAATGCGGAGTTTTATTCCAATGAAT
>JAGPIQ010000120.1 GCA_018054895.1 Lutibacter sp.
GTTAGGTGGCGGAATTTTAGGAAACGGAGAAGGACGAGTTTCAAGTAAGGTGTTAAAAATACCAAGTAAAAGAGGTCCTGAAGCATTGCGTACCATTTTAACAGATTTTGAAGCGAATGTAACTTCTGGTGAAACGTTTTTAAATTATTTTGACAGGCAAGGCGAAAAATATTTTTACGAATTGTTGATACATTTATCAGATACTACAAATTTAGTTGAAAGCGATTTTATTGATTGGGGAGCTGAAGAAAAGTATGAAATGGCTGTTGGTGTTGGAGAATGTGCTGGTGTGGTTATTGATTTAGTGGCTACTTTGTTGTTTGAAAGTGAAGAAAAAACAGTGCTTGCAGCGGAAGCATTAAAGTTAAATCAGTTTTCAGACAGTATTTATTATTCGTACACAAGTATTGTAAATACAGCAAAAGCGTTGCTTTTAGCAGAAGGTGAGAAAACAAATACACAAGCAGGAATTATTTCGCAGTTTGATGCCTTATTTGCTGAGAAAATTCAATTAGAAACTTCTTTTTCGGAATTTGTATATCAAATACAGCATAATGAACCAACAAAAGAATTTACACAAAAATATGTGGCAGATGCTCAATTGTTTTACGCAAAGGCGAATGAATATAGAATGAATGAAGTTGCTGAGTAAATTTCATTAAATTTTAAATAGCCCTATTGATACAATTACTATCAATAGGGCTATTTTTTTATAAATAAATAGTATTTTGCAATCGATAAAATAAAAAAGTAAGTGTATGGAAAAGAATGAGTTATATCCAATATTTTTAAAAGTAGCGAATCTTCAAGTGTTAATTGTTGGAGGTGGAAATGTTGGTTTAGAAAAATTGACTTTTTTATTAAAATCGAGTCCAAACGCACAAGTTACAATTGTTTCAAAGGAATTTAATTCAGATTTAATTGCATTGGCGAAAAACCACAATGTTCAATTAATTGAAAGCGTCTATAATGTTTCTTTTTTAGAAGGAAAGCACATGGTTGTTGCAACTACAGATGTTGTTGCCGTAAATATTCAAGTGCATGCGGATTGCAGAGAACGTAGTATTTTAGTAAATGTGGCGGATAATCCACCGTATTGCGATTTTTATATGGGTGGGATTGTTACACGTGGAAATGTAAAAATTGCGATTTCAACCAATGGGAAATCTCCTACTCTAGCAAAGCGCTTACGTCAGTTTTTTGAAGAAGTAATACCAGATAATATTGACGAATTAGCTCAAAATTTAAATAATTTCAGAAAAACAATTAAAGGTGATTTTCAGGAAAAAGTTGCAACAATGAACGAAATGACAAGGAGTATTATGGATAAAAAAAAGTAGAGAAGTCTATTTTTTATCATATTAAATGTTTACTAAATTATTTACATAACGTAGTGGATGTTTTCTTTAAGTATTTTGAACCTTTGCAAAAATAGTTTAACTATTTAAAAAGAAATTGTGTTCAGAGATTTCTTTTTTTAGTAGGTCAACATTATTTATTCGTATTTTTTTCCCTTTCAATTCTATAAAATCTTCTTGTTTTAAGGATGATAAGGTTCTGATAACTTGTTCGTTGGTTGTTCCAGCAAAATCAGCTATTTCTCTTCGGCTGACTTGTAAATCTAAATAGCCTTTTGCATTAACACCAAATTTTCTATTGATATATAAAAGCGTGTCTATTACTTTTTCGCGCACGGTCATTTGTGCAAGCGATTTAATTTTTGTTTCCGATCTGTTTAATTCTTCTGAATAAAAAAGCATTAAATCATACGTAAATTCAGGAATCCTACTAAACATTTCCTTCAAAGTATCAATGGTAAAGTTGCATAAAACAGACTCCTCAATGGCAATTGCCCCAACGGAATGTGTTTGACTCACACCAAAACCTCTATGTCCTATTATTTCACCTTCATCAACAAATCGTAATATTTGTTCCTTACCGTTAATTCCTGTCTTTAAAACTTTAGCTTTTCCTTTTAATACAAAGTATAAACCACTTACTGGTGCTCCTTCAGATATGAACTGTTGCCCTTTTTTACAAATTATAATATTCTTAGCAGAAATTAGATCTTGCATTTTTTCTGAAGAAAGATTCCGTTTTATCAAACAATTTAAGTTTTCACAAGTGTTACAATTTGTATTAATTGGCTTCATAATTGGTATTTATATTTTTATAGAATCTTTTTTAAGATCCTATTGAAGGTGCTTTTTTATTGATTATTCCTTGTGTTATAAGGTATGTGCATACTTTATAGATGGCTGATAATGTAAACATTGCTATTCCATAACTAAACCAAAGTGCTGTCGCTTACAACAAATATCTGAATATTATTGGACATGTAAAACTCTAACTAGCCAAGTATTCTAACCAAATATACAATAACACCAACTTATTTTTAAAAATAAATTGAATAAGTTTCTATGCAGCTTTATTTCTAATTTTTCATTTAACTTCAATTAATATAAATAAAACACTGAATATTTATTCAGAAATTTGGTTGTCTACTTAAAAATAATTGAACCACTGTTTCGTAGCTAAATTAAAAAAGAGAAGATGTAGGTTTAAAAAGGTAAAAAGTTTAGTTGCTTTTTACTGTTAAATGTACTTGTAAAAATAAGAGAATGAGCTAGTTTATTTAGAAATTCAAATGCTGTCGCCCTATGCGTTTTTAAGTTGGGGTAACTTTGTGTATGTCGTATTTTCTAAATAAATTTGGTTCTTTAATAAACCATTATGCAATCAGAAAAATTTAATAAAGCGATACTGTTATTTGACGAAGCAAATTCATTAGATCCAAATAAAGAAATTTTTGAAGGAAAGGAATTTTCAAAGGAATTATTATATGCACTAAGAATGACAGAGCAATTGAATTTATTTGCTCCAAATTCATCTGAAGTATTGCAATTAACCGTTCGATGTCAGCATATTTGTAGATGGGAAAGTCCGCGTGAAAACTACGAAATGAATAAAGTGGGTTACCTAAAATGGCGACGTGATTTAAGAGAGTTTCATGCAAAAAAGGCAGAAACTATTTTAGCAGAAGTTGGTTATGGTGAAAAAATTATAGAACAAGTGCGCTTCTTATTGTTGAAAAAAGAATTAAAAAAGAATGCTGAAACTCAAACGTTAGAAGATGTAATCTGTTTAGTTTTTTTGAACTATTATTTCTCTAAATTTTCAGAAAAATATTCTGAAGAGAAATTGATAGATATCATTCAAAAAACATGGAAAAAAATGTCGGGTAAAGGGCATGAAGCTGCTTTGAAATTGAACTTTTCTCCAGATACATTTGCATTAATTACAAAAGCACTAAATTCATAATTTATCTAAAAAAAATAGTGATTTAAAAATGTAGAGGAGTGCGTTTAACAAATAAGCAGAAGTAAAAAGTAGGAATATCAAAGAATTTCTTTTTTATGCGTAAACGAATAACTGTATTAATGTTGGAATTTTTATAAATGCATTAAAAAATAATGGAACTCGTATTACTATTCATTTAAATCTGACAAATTCATAAAAAAAGGAGCGATGCTGTGTTTTAAAATTGTATTGTATTATATTTGCGGTTAAGTTCATAAACTCATTGAAATTGGTTATTAAGAAAGGCAGAGGGAATAGACCTGATGAAGCCTTGGCAACCCTTTATTTTTTTAAAGAAGGTGCTACATTCTACCTCCATTTTTTGAGGGCAGATAACATAAGAAAACTTCACGAAAAGAAAATTCTTTAATTTAATAATCAGCCAAATTTCATAGTAAAAGTTTATGATAATAGATAATTATGGAGAAAATTCAAGATATTCTAAACGAAAAAATATTGATATTGGACGGTGCAATGGGTACCATGATTCAACAATATAAATTTACAGAAGAAGATTATAGAGGTGAAAAATTTAAAGATTTTCATGTTTCTGTAAAAGGGAATAATGACATGCTTTCAATAACGCAGCCACAAGCAATAAAAGATATTCATAGAAAATATTTAGAAGCTGGTGCAGATATTATTGAAACCAACACATTTTCAAGCACAACCATTGCTATGGCGGATTATGAAATGCAAGAATTTGTATATGAACTAAATTACGAGTCGGCTAAAATTGCAAAAGAAATAGCGGAGGAATTTACAAAGTTAAATCCATCAAAACCTCGTTTTGTAGCTGGTTCCATTGGGCCAACAAACCGTACGGCAAGTATGTCTCCAGATGTAAATGATCCTGGTTTTAGAGCTGTTACTTTTGAAGTTTTACGAAAAGCATACAAACAACAAGTGGAAGCGTTGGTTGATGGTGGTGCTGATTTAATGTTGGTGGAAACTGTTTTTGATACGTTAAATGCAAAAGCAGCTTTATTTGCTATTGAAGAAGTTAAAGATGAGCGCAATATTGATATTCCAATAATGTTAAGTGGTACAATTACGGATGCCAGCGGAAGAACCTTGTCTGGTCAAACTGCAGAAGCATTTTTAATTTCTGTTTCTCATATCCCATTAGTTTCTATAGGTTTTAATTGTGCTTTAGGAGCAAAACAATTAACACCTCATTTAGAGGTTTTGGCGAAAAAATCGAATATAAAAATATCAGCACATCCAAATGCTGGTTTGCCAAATGCTTTTGGTGAATATGATGAAACACCATCGCAAATGGCGGCTCAAATTAAAGAATATTTGGATAAAGGATTGATCAATATTATTGGTGGCTGTTGTGGAACAACTCCTGCACATATTAAAGCAATTGCAGATATGGTTGGTGATTATAAACCTCATATAGTTGTTGGTTAATAGTTGTTGGTGTTTGGTTTAAAACGTTAAAAATATGATTTCATACACAGAATTAGATGTTTGGGTTGAAGCAAGAAAACTGGTAAAAATGGTGTATACTGTTTGTAAAAAGTTTCCTTCAGAAGAATTATATGGAATAACCAATCAAATAAAAAGATGTTCTGTTTCAATTCCTTCTAATATTGCAGAAGGTTGTGGAAGACAAAGTGCAAAAGAAACTATCCATTTTTTACATATATCAAGAGGTTCTTTATTTGAATTAGAAACTCAATTATATTTGTCAAATGATTTAGAATTTCTTTCGAATGAAGAGTTGCAATTATTATTAATACAAGTTACTAGCTGTAAAAAGTTGTTGAATGGCTTTATAAACTATTATAGAAAAAATGTTACATAACAATACTGAAAACCAAGAACCAAAAACCAATAACCAACAACCAACAACCAACAACCAACCAAAGTACTTAAAACTTTCAGGTTTGGAACCTTTGGTGGTGACTCCAGAAAGTAATTTTATTAATGTTGGTGAACGTACAAATGTTGCGGGTTCTCGTAAGTTTTTACGATTGATAAAAGAGGAGAAATTTGATGAAGCCTTAGCAATAGCACGTCAACAAGTGGATGGAGGTGCGCAAATTATCGACATTAATATGGATGATGGTTTGTTGGATGGAAAAGAAGCGATGGTTCGTTTTATGAATTTAATTGCTGCTGAACCGGATATTGCCCGTGTACCTATTATGATTGATAGCTCGAAATGGGAAATTATTGAAGCAGGTTTACAAGTCGCGCAAGGTAAATGTGTGGTGAATTCTATCAGCTTAAAAGAAGGCGAAGAAGCGTTTATACATCACGCAAAACTGATTAAACGTTACGGAGCAGCTGTGGTTGTTATGGCTTTTGATGAGGTTGGTCAAGCAGATAATTATGATAGACGAATTGAAATTTGTCAACGTTCTTATAATATATTAGTTAATGTTGTCAACTTTCCTTCTGAAGATATTATTTTCGATTTAAACATATTTCCAGTCGCAACTGGTATGGATGAGCATAAATTAAATGCCATCGATTTTATAGAAGCTACCAAATGGGTACGTAAAAATTTACCAAATGTAAGTGTAAGTGGTGGTGTAAGTAACGTGTCGTTTTCGTTTAGAGGAAATGATAAGGTGCGTGAAGCAATGCATTCGGTGTTTTTGTATTATGCGATTCAAGCAGGGATGAATATTGGAATTGTAAATCCATCTATGTTAGAGGTTTATGATGAAATTCCTAAAGATTTATTAGAGCACGTTGAAGATGTTATTTTAAACAGAAGAGAGGATGCAACAGAACGATTATTAACTTTTGCTGAAACTGTAGTAGGTACAGCTAGAGAAAACATTGTCGATTTATCTTGGAGAGAAAAAACGTTGCAAGATAGAATTACACATTCTTTAGTGAAAGGATTGGATGAGTTTGTTATTGAAGATATTGAAGAAGCTCGACAAGCAGCAGATAAGCCAATTGAAGTTATTGAAGGTAACTTAATGATTGGTATGAACGTGGTGGGCGATTTATTTGGCTCAGGAAAAATGTTTTTACCTCAGGTTGTAAAATCTGCTCGTGTAATGAAAAAAGCAGTGGCGTACTTATTACCTTTTATTGAGGAAGAAAAAGGTGGTGTAAGTGAAACGAACGGAAAAATTTTAATGGCAACGGTAAAAGGCGATGTGCACGATATAGGTAAAAATATTGTAGGTGTTGTGTTGGCATGTAATAATTACGAAATCGTAGATTTGGGGGTGATGGTTTCTGCTGAAAGAATTATTGAAACTGCTAAAACTCAAAATGTGGATGTTATTGGGTTGAGTGGTTTAATTACACCTTCGTTAGATGAAATGGCATATTTGGCTTCAGAAATGGAACGTCAAAATTTTGTTATTCCGTTGTTAATTGGTGGTGCAACAACTTCAAAAGCGCATACCGCTGTTAAAATTGATACGCAATATAAAAATGCAGTAGTTCACGTACATGATGCATCGAGAGCCGTTACTGTTGTTGGTGATTTGTTGAATAAACGAAGTAACCAAAAGTATATTGGAGATATAAAAGAGGATTACGAGAAGGTGAGAGAAGGTTATTTAAATAGATCTTCTAAAAAAGAATATTTATCGTTAGCGGAAGCACGAGAAAATAAATTTAAAATTGATTGGAATAACTCGAGTGTTTCTACACCTAATTTTACAGGAATTCAAGTAGATGAAGATTTTGATTTATCAAAATTAGTCGATTTTATTGATTGGAGTCCGTTTTTTAGAACCTGGGAATTAGCTGGTAAGTTTCCAGCTATATTAACCGATGAAGTTGTTGGTGAAGCAGCAACAAACTTGTTTACGGATGCTAAAATAATGTTGGCTAAAATTTTAAGTGAAAATTTATTAACTGCAAAAGCTGTTTTCGGAATTTTCCCTGCAAATTCGAATGTAGATGATATTGAAATTTATGGAGATGATAAAAGAGAAGTTGTAAATGTAACTGTAAGAACCTTGCGTCAACAATTAAAGAAGAAAGACGGAATTCCAAGTATTGCATTGGCGGATTTTATAGCGCCAAAAGAGTCAGGGATTGAAGATTATATTGGTGCGTTTTGTGTTTCAACAGGTTTTGGAACTGCGGAATTAGCAGCCGCTTATGAAAAAGATCACGATGATTATAATTCCATTATGATAAAAGCGTTGGCTGATAGGTTTGCGGAAGCTTTTGCGGAATATTTACACCAAAATGTACGTAAAGAACATTGGGGTTATTCAAATGATGAAAAGTTGACAAATGAAGATTTAATAAAAGAAAGTTATATCGGAATTCGTCCTGCACCAGGGTATCCAGCGTGTCCGGATCATTTAGAAAAATTAACCATTTGGGATTTATTAAGTGTGAAAGAAACTATTGGTGTTGAATTGACGGATAGTTTGGCAATGTGGCCAGCAGCATCGGTTTCAGGGTTGTATTTTGCCAATGAAAATGCGAAGTATTTTGGCGTTGGAAAAATCACCATGGAACAAGTGGAAGATTTTGCAAATAGAAAAAATATGGATGTTGCATTGGCTAAAAAATGGTTGAATCCGAATTTGTCTGAGTGATTTGAAAGTCGGAAGTCTAAAGTCCGAAGTCGGGAGACCGAAGTCAAAATTATAGGTAATGGTGGCTGGGCTTAACAATGAGTAATTGAAAATTAACAATTAAAAATTAGTTGGAGCGGAGGCTGAGCGGAGTCGAAGCCTTTTTAGCCAAAAGCCAAAAGCCAAAAGCCAAAAGCCAAAAGCCAAAAGCCAAAAGCCAAAAGCCAAAAGCCAAAAGCCAAAAGCCAAAAGCCAAAAGCCAAAAGCCAAAAGCCAAAAGCCAAAAGCCAAAA
>JAGPIQ010000247.1 GCA_018054895.1 Lutibacter sp.
CCCCTAACCCCTCTCAAGAGGGGAATTATTGCCGTAGTCTTTTCATTGAGAATTAACTATAAAAAAAAGACCCTCACTAGAGGGAAATTGTTGTGTGTTAGTTATCCTAAAATAAGTTTTTACACCTATAAGTTTACTGTTTGAATCACGTAATTGGCTTGGTGTTATTTTTATAAATGCTTATTTGAAGTACTTAACTCCCCTTTAGTCCTGATAGCTATCAGGACTAAAGGGGAATTGTTCCGTATGTCTATTCCTCTAATAAGTATATAATTCTATTATTAAAGTTTGATTCGTGTACTTGAATGAAATATCGCTACATCTGTTCAGAGCAGGTATCTAACTCCCCTCTTGAGAGGGGTTAGGGGTGTGTTTTTCAAAATTAATAACATACTCTTCCAATTCTCTTAACACATTTTCCATGTCATTTAAAACTTGATCATCTGAAAAACGAAGTACTGAAAGTCCCAATTCTTCAAAACGTTTATCCTTTTCCCTATCATTCTCATAAACTTCTAAAAACTCATGAGAATAACCATCAATTTCAATGACTAACATTAATTCATAACAATAAAAATCAGCTATAAAATTATCTAAGGGTTTTTGTCTATGAAAATCATATCCATAAAATTGTTTATTTTTCAACTTTAACCAGAGTATGATTTCTGATTTTGTGGAGTTATTCCTTAAATCACGAGCTAATTGTTTTAAATTTGGATTGTATGGAATTATTTTTCTATTTTTCATAGGGAAGGTTATATAAAAATATAAACACACCCCTATCCCCTCTCTAGAGGGGAACTGTTGCGTGTTCACTTCGTATAATAATTTTATAGTTTTTTAGATATCATTCGATTTTGGCCAACAAAAAAACACACCCCCTAACCCCTCTCTAGAGGGGGATTGTTGAGTGTGAGTTGTACGATACTAAGTTTTTATTAAAAACTAAATTTATTATATAGTTTGATTCGTAGATATGTTTTAATATAGCATTACACATGCTTACGAAATGTCTTTAACTCCCCTCTTGAGAGGGGTTGGGGGTGTGTTAATGACTCACACCTTCTTTTTTAAAAAAAGCAGAAGTAAAGGTCATAAAGAATATTTTCAAATCAAAAGCGAAACTTTTTTTATCTAAATATTCTTTTTCCAAGGCTACTTTTTCTTCAATAGAAATTTCATCTCTACCATTTATTTGCGCCCATCCTGTTAAACCTGGTTTTAAGTATGAAACTCCAGCATTTACACGTAATTGCATTAAATCATCTTGATTATATAAAGCTGGTCTAGGCCCTACAAAAACCATATCTCCTCTTAGAATATTTATTAAATTTGGCAATTCATCTAAACTTAATTTACGCAATGTACTGCCAACCTTAAGTACATATTGTTCTGGATTCTCCAATAAATGAGTAGCAACATTGGGCGTATCTTTTTTCATAGACCTAAATTTATACAACTTAAAAAAAGTATAGTCTTTCCCCACCCTTTTTTGAGTAAAAAAAACTGGAAATCCATCATCTATAACTATAAAAAGCATTACAATTAGAAAAACGGGACTTAAAAAAAGCAACATAAAAAACGCAAGAATTCTATCTAACATATATTTAATATATTTGATGTTTTGTATCTAAGAATACTTTAATTTCTAACTGAACCTTCTTTTTGAGCTAACAATTCTAACAGATAATCACCATACCCCGATTTTTTTAAAGAAGTTGCCAATTCTCTTAATTGATCGTCATTAATAAATCCTTGTTTCCAAGCAATTTCTTCAATACAACCTACTTTTAATCCTTGACGTTCTTCAATCACCTGAACAAACTGACCTGCCTGCATTAAACTATTAAAAGTACCAGTATCTAACCAAGCGGTTCCTCTACTTAAAATACCAACTTTTAACGCTCCATTTTTCAAATACACTTTATTCACATCCGTAATTTCATATTCTCCACGTGCGCTTGGTTGCAAATTTTTTGCAATTTCTACCACTGAATTATCATAAAAATACAAGCCTGGAACTGCATAATTTGATTTCGGCTTTAAAGGCTTTTCTTCTATTGATAGCGCATTCAAATTCTCATCAAATTCAACAACACCATAACGCTCTGGATCCGACACATGATATGCAAAAACGACACCACCTTCTGGGTTTGAATTCGATTGTAATAATTCATCCATATTAGAACCAAAGAAAATATTATCTCCTAAAACCAATGCCACACTATCATTTCCTATAAATTCTTCACCTATTACAAATGCTTGTGCCAAACCATTTGGAATTGCTTGTTCTGCATACTCAAACTTACAGCCAATTTCGGAACCATCACCTAATAATTTTTTAAAATTCGGTAAATCGTGCGGTGTTGAAATAATTAAAATTTCATTTATTCCTGCCGTTAACAACGTAGATAATGGGTAGTAAATCATCGGTTTATCATACACAGGCATCATTTGTTTACTCATTGCCAATGTTAAGGGGTGTAACCTGGTTCCTGAACCACCTGCTAATATTATTCCTTTCATATTCTTTTATTTTATTTTATTTTGAC
>JAGPIQ010000121.1 GCA_018054895.1 Lutibacter sp.
AGAAGGGGAAGTAGTTTTAAAAACAGTTAAAATAATAAAGAATTGAGTTAAATAAATAGTTAGTAAAAATGAGCAGCATCTTAAAATTATTTGAGATGCTGTTTTTTTTCAACTTAAAGTATAATTACAACATTTAAACGACTTAAATGAGAATTGTAAAGCGTTGAAATTTAAAAGTTTTGAATTTATAAATTAAAAAACTAAAAAAATGAAAATAAAATTACTATTTATTTCAATTTTATTTATTGCCTTAAATAATTTTGCCCAAACCACTCCATGTGGTAGTAGTGTACATGATACCTTCGATACAGCAGGAGCATTACCTTCTGAATGGACGGAATATAATACTACAGGTCGTGTAACAGTTGAAGGTGGAAAGCTTAAATTTAATCATAATACAACTAAACCTTCAGCTTATAGAACATTTACGACCATAACCAATAATGTATCTTTCTCTTTTGATGTGTCCGCTTCACGCAGTTACTCAAGTTGTAAGATAAATTTAGTATCGGTTACGGGGCAGTATTTATCCACTATTGATGTAGGATCTTCTTCATCAAGCATAAAATATGCAACAACCATATCTTCGGGTGCTCCTGGTGGTTTTACTGATGGATCTCCAAAAGTTACTTTAGTTGTAAACACCACTTATACCATAAGCGCTTATGTTAATTTTACAACTCAAACAATTGATTTTTATGCAGATGGTGTATTAATGACCGCAGGTGTTCCGTTTCTTGAATCTGCAAGTAATTTGGCTAAAATTGATATTCAATCACTATTTATGTATAATAATAATGGGCAATTTTACTTTGATAATATTACGTTGTCCGTGGCAGATGAAAACCGTTTGTTGCTAGCAAATGCAGTAACATCAGGAAAATCTTTACTTGATTCAGCGGTTATTGGTACTGCCAGTGGTGAATATTCACAAAGTGATTATAACCTTTTAGAAACAGCTATAAACACAGCTATTGTGGTTGAACAAAATTGTTCTGCTACTGAAGCGCAAGTTAATCAAGCTCTTGTAGATTTAAAAAATGCTAGTGGTACTTTTTTAGCTTCAAGTGTACCATTCGTAAAATCAGTAAGTATAGATGCGCAACATACTAAACAGAAGATTGTATTAATGGGTGGTGATATGATAAGAAATGCAGCGAATCTGCAATCTGCCCCTAATAAAAGTGAAATAATAGATTGGACATTTAAAGATATTCCGTTTAACACTTTTAGGGTTAAGTATGACAAATTACAAGAAATGACAGAGGGTGTTGTTGATATGGATGGGACTTATGCAGAACAGGTTTTAAGCATGAAAATGATTCTGCAAGCCAACCCAAATGTTAAGTTTTTTGCGAGTATGAGATCTGATTATCACGGTTACAGTCAGGGAAATGGAAATAACTTGCCGACATTTATTTATGATGAATCCTACGATAGTGGAACCCAGACTACTACTGGTTCAAAGTCTTTTGATGGCGTAAAATATGGACGTTTCCTTGCAGATTATATTGAATATATGAGTGTAAATAATGTGCCTATCAGCTATTTATCAACTTCAAAAGAATGGACACAAGTAATGACAGCGGATAGAGCAAAAGCTACAATAGAATCTTTGATTAGTATTTTGGCTTCCAGAAATATAGCTATGCCACTTATTATGGATTCTGGAGCATGGTCATTAACAGCTGGTATCGAAACTGTAAATTCTTACAAGTCTAATAATGTAGATCAATATACTTATGGCTATAGTGCGCATAAATATGGAGGAAGTAATACTTGGGCTCAATTTGGAACCGTTGTAAATACAGCAGGGAAAATAGCTATAAACGACGAAAGTTCACATGGCGGTGGCGGCCAAACTACAGAAGCAGAGGTACCAATTACAAATGCGCTTTCTTGGTACACAGATAAGTGTGAATCGTATGCAGGTGGTATTCAAGGCGAACTATTTTTTGATGTTTGGATAAAAAATAATAATTTCAATAAATATTATGCAAGACCAATTGTTTTTACTGGAAGTGAAAATGGAAGGCGCATGAGGTCGTATTACATTATGAAAAAATTTGCAGAAAATGCAGTGGATGCTACCTATGTTAGTCAAACACTTTCTAATTTTGATAATGTTACATCTATGGTATTTGTAAAAGACAATAAAATGGTGTTGTGGATGATTAATTCGAGTGAAACAGCCTATTCAGATTTTTCAGTAAACATCAATAATTTTGGATTGAAAGAAGGTATGAAAGTGGAACGCGTTAATTGGGATGACACAGCGGTTATTGAAGGTGCTGAAAGTGATATTCTTGCAAATGCAGATAATCAGTTTAAAGCAACTATTGCACCTCTTAGTCTTACTTGTTTTGTTATAACTATAGCTGAAAGTTTGTCTACTGAAAAATATGATACTATTAATGTAAAAGTGTATCCGAACCCTGTTACTGATAAATTGGTGATTTCAACTCCTGATGCTATATTTAAAAAATACGAAATATATGGAATTAACGGACAATTACTAAGAACTGGAGAAATGAATTCTAACGAAAAAGAAGTAAATGTTAGTAGCCTTGCTAAGGGGATTTACATTCTAAGATTAGAAGGGGAAGTAGTTTCAAAAACAGTTAAAATAGTAAAGAATTGAGTTAAATAAATAGTTAGTAAAAATGAGCAGCATCTTAAAATTATTTGAGATGCTGTTTTTGTTTAGATTTAATTCAAACCCTAATTTTCAATAATCCATATAAAAAGCGATTAAACAAAATTAACTTTTGTTTAATCGCTTTTTTAAGTTCTTTACAATAAGAAATTTATTTCTTTAAATTTATCATCACTCTCATTTTTTGTGGGGATACGCTCCATCTATTTGTTGATTTACAGTGAAAACTACTTTGTATACTAGTATTTAATGTTCTTTTAGTACTTGGATGGTAATGTAATATATTTGATTTTTAAGTAGTTGTTAATCTGTGATAAATACATAAAAAAAGGAGTAAAAACACATTGGCTTTTACTCCTTTTTTATTCATTTTAACCTTAAATTATTTCAATATAGGTTAGCGTTATTATTGTGGTTTTATATAAGTTTTTAAAATTGTAAACTTACTAGTGAATAATGTTCAATAAAAGAAACCACCACAAACTAATATTTTAAAGTTAAATAATATCTTTATTTTTTAAGTGCTTTTATAGTGGCAATTTCTTCACCATTTATATTTTTACATTTTAAGATATAAAGTCCTTTTGAAAGTTCGCTCATATCTACTCCATTTGTTACTTTTTGAGAATTAACTTTAGAACCTAAAGCAGTGTAAATATCTACAGAAAGAATATCTTTTGTAGTGAAAAATAAGCGATCAGCAACTGGGTTTGGGTAAGCGCTAAAAGTTTCTTGAGTGAATTTGTTAACAGCTAATGTACCTGTAGTAGCTAATGTCATTGCTTCTGCATCAGAAATGGCTCTTTTAAATACTGTAATGTCATCAACTCTTTTTTGTACGTCTTTGTTTCTAGAACTTCCATCAAGAGCAGGAGATGTAAAAGCACCAGTCGTTGCACTCTGACCGTCTCCTTTATATCCTAAATATATTAATTTATTTGTCCAACTTCCACTAGTTTGAGCACTTCCAGACGTTCCAACAATAGCTCCATCTTTATAAAATCTATAAAGTTGATCAGTTGCATTATAGGTAAGTACAAAATGATTAGATGTTCCTGTGGTAAGTAAAGGAAAGCCATTTGAAGAACTAGTTGTAATACCGAAACCATTCATTTGGCCATTTGCAAATTGATGCATTAGTTTAGTATTGGTATAGGTAGCCCCACCATCCTCAGAACCTGTAAGAGAAATAAAACCATTCCATTGTCCATTACCACCATTCATATAGCCATCGTATTTACCAGCAATGGTAAAACTTCCCGTACCAATGGCAGTTTCAGTAAAAATAAGATGTCCTAAATAGTCCATACTTAATACTTTGTTTTCAGAATTTTCTACATCTGTAATAATAGCATTTGGTGCTTGTGTAATTGTTTCATCTACATTCCCAGAACCGTGGTTGACGATCACAAGTACATTACCAACACCATCAACATGAGAAACTCCGGCAGGTAAATTGTTTAGAGGGGCTGTACCTTCAAAATCTAATTTAAATTCTGCTGCTTGAGAGAATCCTAAAAAGCTAAGGCATAAAAATGCCAGAAATAAGTAATTTTTTTTCATATAAATAGTTTTATTATTAATTATGGCAATATAAGTAAAATTAAAGGAAATAAAGGGATGCGACTGTCTAATGTCTTGGGGGTAAATGTTGCATTACCCTTTTATATTAATTTAAGTAAGGTTCAATATGATAGGTTTTGGAAGTAATTTAGATGTTAAAATAAAATTTATTCAGTAAAAGAAAATATAAAATTTTTATAGGAGTAAGTAGGAGAGACTTTTAAAAGTCTTTGATAAGTCTGTCTGCCGAAAGGTAGGGTCAAACGGATATTTCGTAATTAATTGCTGATATTTTGCATAAAGAATTTTTATTATTAAAAATAATAAATTATAGCAAAAGAGTTAAAATAGTTAGTGAAAATGCACAGCATCTTAAAATTATTTGAGGTGCTATTTTTTTTTAGATTTAATTTTTTTTGTAACCGTTTAAATTTTAATGTTTTCAAAGAGTGTTTTTAGCATGTGTGTAGTATTTTTCATTCAGTTTAACGATAATTAACATTCAAATGAGCCAAAATTGTAATGTTGCAACATTTGTTATCCTAAATTGATATATCTAACACTATTGAAGATTAGCAAAAATCTTAAATTTGTTGTCGAAGTAATTTAAAATAGAATTAATCAAGTAAAAAAAATTATTATAAAATGAATAAGTATTTAATTGTTCTCGTCACAATTGCAACTTTTATCTCTTGCAATTCAGTAGTATTAAGGCCAAGCTATGTAGCTGAAAAATGGGAAAATCCAGAATGGGAGAATCCAGAGATATTTCAAATAAATAGAGAAGAACCTACTGCTTCATTTTATAAATATACTGAAGAAAAGAAAGCGTTAGAAAATGCAAGTTGGGATAAATCTTCATTATACCAATCGTTAAATGGAACCTGGGATTTTTATTATGCAGATAGCGTACAAGCACGACCTGTAGATTTTTATAAAGACGGTTTTGATATTAAAGGTTGGGATACGATTGAAGTTCCTTCGAATTGGGAAATGAAAGGTTTTGGAATTCCAGTATATACAAATAGAACGTATATGTTTCCTGCAAATCCACCTTTTATTCCTCATAATATTAATAATGTAGGTAGCTATAAAAGAGAGTTTGAAATTTCAGAAGATTGGGATGGAAAAGATATTTATTTACATTTTGAAGGTGTAAGTGGTGCTATGTATATTTGGTTGAATGGCGAAAAAGTAGGCTATAATGAAGGAAGTAAAACAGCCGCTGAATATAAAATTACAAACCTTGTTAAAAAAGGAAAAAATAGCTTAGCTGTACAAGTATTACGTTGGTCTGATGCTAGTTATATGGAAGATCAAGATTTTTGGAGGCTGAGTGGTATTGAACGTGACGTATATGTGTACGCTGCGGATAAAGTAACACTGCGCGATTTTAGAGTTACTTCAGATTTAATTAACAATTTTACAGAAGGTGTATTTAATGTTGATTTAAAAGTTGACAATAATACAGATAGTAGTGTTGAAAAAGAAGTAAAGGTTCAACTGTTTTTTGAAGATGAAGAAGTATATGTTGAAACAAAAAAAGAAAATTTACAGAAAGGTAGAAACACTATCAGCTTCAATAAAAACATTACAAATGTAAAAACTTGGAATGCTGAAACACCTAATTTATACACACTTTTACTAACGGTAAATGGAGAATCTACGGCTATAAAAGTTGGTTTTAGAAACATTACAATTAAAAACAACCAGTTTTTGGTAAATGGAAAAGCAGTACTATTAAAAGGTGCAAATCTTCACGATCATAGCGATACGGAAGGTCATGTTATTTCAGAAGAATTAACGATGTTGGATTTAAAAGTGATGAAACAAAATAACTTAAATGCTATTCGTTGTAGTCACTATCCTAAAAATCCACATTTTTATAGATTGTGTGATAAATACGGATTTTATGTGATTGATGAAGCAAATATTGAAACACATGGGATGGGAACAACCAACCAAGGGTTAAATAATAACAAAAAAGATCAGGCAGTTCACCCAGCATATTTACCACAATGGAAAGAAATGCACATGGATAGAACCATTAGAATGTTTGAACGTGATAAAAACTATCCATCTATTGTAACGTGGTCTTTAGGAAACGAAGCAGGAAATGGAGATAACTTTGTGGCAACTTACAATTGGTTAAAAGAACAGGATACTACCAGACCAACACAGTATGAAGGGGCTACGGCGTATGATAATACAGACATTCAACCACCAATGTATTGGACAATTGAGCAAATGATTAAATATGCTGAAAATAAACCTACACGTCCATTAATTCAATGTGAATATGCACATGCTATGGGAAATAGTGTTGGTAATTTACAAGAATATTGGGATGTTATTGAAAAGTATGACATTATGCAAGGTGGATTTATTTGGGATTGGGTAGACCAAGGAATTTTAACAAAAAATGAAGCAGGTGAAGAATTTTGGGCGTACGGTGGAGATTTAGGTGGAAAAGACTTACAAAATGATGTAAACTTCTGTTTAAACGGAATTGTTAATCCAGACAGAACAGCGCATCCAGCGTTGTATGAAGTTAAAAAAGTATATCAATACATAAAGTTTAAAAATGTAAATGCTAAAAATGGAGAAATTTCAATAAAAAACATTTATGATTTTACGAATTTGAAAGAGTACGATTTTACTTGGAAATTGTTAGAAAATGGTGTTGAAGTATCAGAAGGAAAAATACCAACCTTAGATATTGCTTCATATCAAACAAAAACGATAAAGATAGATTTACCGAAGTTAAGTAATTCAACAGCAGAATATCATTTAAATGTATATGCTATAAATAAAAAAGCGACGGATTTAATGCCTGTTGGACATATTGTGGCTTTTGAACAGTTTCAATTAACACCTAAAAATGTTGCAATAACAAACAGTACTTCAAAAGAAGAAATTTCTGTAAGTGCAAAAGATAGTATTGCTACTATTTCAAATACTAATTTTGAATTGAAATTGAATACCAAAACTGGGTTGTTAAGTTCATTAGATTATGGAAATGGAAATTTATTAGTAAAAGGTGTAACTCCTAACTTTTGGAGAGCTGCTACGGATAACGATTTTGGTGCAAAATCTCCTGAATTATTAGCCGTTTGGAAAGAGGCTACAGATACACAAACGTTGGCTGAGGTTCATATTTCAAGTAATAAAAAAGAATTAGATCTATCTAAAAGTAGCAAGGTAGCTAACAGTGTTGAAATTCAAGCAACATTTAATTTACCTTCAGTAAAAGGGCAAATTGTTGTAAGTTATTCAATTAACAATGATGGTGTAATTTTAGTAAATAATCAGTTGAAAAATATAAGTTCAGACCTTCCAATTTTACCAAAGTTTGGAAATAACTTCATCATAAACAATCAATATAAAGCGGTAAGCTGGTTTGGAAGAGGACCACATGAAAATTATAATGATAGAAGTACAGCAGCATTAGTTGGGGCGTATAAAGCTTCTGTAGATGATTTATACTTCGCTTACATTCGTCCACAAGAAAATGGATATAGAACAGATGTACGTTCTATTGAATTTACAAATGAAGCAGGAAAAGGGATTAAAATTGAAGGAGATAAATTGTTTAGTTTTAGCGCACATCACCAATATAATAGTGATTTTGATGCTGGTAAAGAAAAACAACAACGCCATACAACAGATATTAAAAAGAGAGATTTTGTAAATGTTAATATAGATTATATGCAAACAGGAGTAGGAGGAGATAATAGCTGGAGTCCTAAAGCACGTGCGCATGAACAGTATAGAGTAAAGGCTGGAGATTTAAATTATAGCTATAAAATAAGTCCTTTAAAATAATTATTATAACTCATTATATTTTGGTTAAGTAGAGTTTAGTTTAGAAT
>JAGPIQ010000248.1 GCA_018054895.1 Lutibacter sp.
TTCTTTAAGAATACAAAGGTACGAAATAGCAAGCATAAAAAAAGCGACTCAATTTGAGTCGCTTTTAGAAATATTTGTCTAATATTATTTAATTTACAACAATATCATCAATATGCATTGTTGTAGTCAAATCTGGATCAAAACTATATCCACCAGTATATTCAAAAATAATGTAACCATTCCCAGCCAAAGAGCCAAAATTATAAATACCACTATTTACAAATGGCATAGAGGCACTACCAGTAGTTCCAGAAGCTATTGTAAAACTTGAAGTAATATTTACTAATGTAGCTGCGTTTATGTCTCCAAGTGGAGTATAATCTGTAGAATAGTAAACTTTTAAAACACCTCCAACATTAAATCGGTCTTGTGTTTTGAATGAAAAGCTATTCGCTGCTGTAAAATCAACAGGAACAACAAAATATACTTTATTTAATTGATCTTGGAAAGTTGCACTTGAACTAAAAGCTGACATTTTTAAATATTTGTTTCCGCTGAATGCTTCAACATACCAATAATCTGCACCTTCTGCAGCATCATTTACGTATTTAGGGAAAACTCTTTGACCTGAAGTTACGGTTCCTGAAGTATAACTTTCAAAATTTTCAGTAAATGCACCTGAATAAGTAATAGCTGTTCCACCTAATGCTGGATATGCATCAAATCTTGGATTAGTTAGCATAATATCATTTAATGTTCTTACCATCAATTGATATGTACCTAAATATTTTGTTAAAACACCTCTAATTTTTCCATTTTGAGAAGGAACAACATTTCCTGCAAAAGTAGCAAATTCACTCACACGAACAATTACTGTATTTCCAGAATTGTCTGAAACAATATTATTAGTTGCTCCACCAATTTGGTTTGAAGCATCGTAATATGTTTTTCCTACGTTTGCATCTGCAAATTGTACATTGTCTAACTCTACAATTTTGTTTAAATAACTATCATTTAAAAGCGTTGGAATTGTAACAGAATTAACTAATGTTTCTTCGTCAACTTTTGAACATCCTCTAACAACAACATCCTCATAAGTAACCCCAGAAATTCTTCCTACTTGGTCTGGTTCTGGCTCTCCATTTTCTAATAATTCACCTATTTCTAAAGAATTTGTTAATGAATTGTCGTAGAAATATAAAGATTTCATTTTTATAAACACCTTTCTTCCTGGCTCATATTTAGTGTATAAATTATAAGCATCAACAGGAACACTAAACCCATAATTTCCATCAGTAGAAACTAATGAAATTGATTTATAAAAATTTCCACCTTCGTCACTTGAAGTAACATAAGCTTCGATAATATCATCCGCTGTAGTACTATATTGTTGTACAGTAGAAGTTGCTGCCGAAGAGATATCTGTTACTAATTTGGTAGCTGTTAAATCTGTACATTGTCCTGATAAATCGGGAGTTCCATAATCATCACCATTGACACAACCTACAATAGTTATGAAAATAGTTAATGATAACAATTTTAATGTCTTTTTCATAATCTTATAAATTTTTATCATAAATTTTAATATCGTCAAGTCTTAATGAACCATCAAGTGTAATATTTGTTCCAGAACCTGTTCCTTTAAATGCTATATAAATATCTCCTGTAATAGTTGATAAATCAATTTCGCCAGAATTAATATTGATAAATCCATTAGAATCTGAACTTAAAATGTTAGTAGAATTATTTGCTAAAGTAGCAGTAATTGGCGTCCATGTAGCAGCTAAAACATTTGTTCCATCAAAATCATTTGAAATAAAAACTTCAATTTTATTTGCAGGATCTGATACAAATTCAGAAGAGGTTTTAAAAGTTAAAACTTCGTTTTCAGATTTATCTAAGTTAATTTTAGGAGTTATTGCCCAAGCAATGTTAGTTGCTTCACCACTTAGATAAGAAGTGAACTCTAAATAACCATTATTATCAGTTTCTTTTTCAAACCAATGAACACTTCCAGCTTCAACGAAAGAAGTCCAATCGCCAAAATTTAGGTATTCATCGTCGTTAACAATATAAGAATCAAAGACTTCTTTATATACTGTTTCTTTAAAAGATGTAACTGCAAAATCATCATCTTTTACACAGCTTGTGAAAACTCCTAATGAAAGAGTTAACATTAAAAAGGGTTTAATCATTTTTTTCATCGTACAATTTTTAGAAGTTAATATAGAAATTAACAAAAAACGTTCTTCCATAGCCATAAAAATATTTTGGACCAAATGAAGGAGTTCCATTTGCTAAATCTGCTTGTAAATCTGGGAATGTTGCTTTTCTTGATTGCTCAAATCCACCTGTTTTGTATTCAATATCAAATAAATTGTTTACCGAAGCAAAGAAACCAACTGTATTACGATTTGCTTTACTAATTCTCCAAGATTTTCCTCCAGTTAAATTTACCAACGTAAAACTATCAAATTTTTCTTGTTTTAATAAGGAAGAAACATTTTCTTCTGTTGCCCCTGCAAAAGCATATCCATCACTATCAACCACAAAATTATCAGTTCTTAAAATATTTGCAAAATCTATATAGCT
>JAGPIQ010000249.1 GCA_018054895.1 Lutibacter sp.
CTCATACGTGAAAAAGCAGGAGAGCGCACTTTTGTACCCATAGATTTAACCAGTAAAAAACTGTTTGATTCGCCGTATTATTTCTTAGCACAAAATGATGTGATTTATGTAGAACCCAATAAAGCCAAAATAAATTCATCGGTGGTTGGTGCGAATACTTCTATTATATTTTCATCGATATCTATATTAATTACATTAATTACACTATTTACACGTTAAAAACATATTTTTAATGACAGAAAATGAAAATTTAGACTCCGCATATTTAGATACAGACACAGGAGCTATTAATATCCGAGAAGTAATTGAAAAATACCGTTTTCATTATAAATGGTTCATCGCAGGAATTGCAGTCGCTGTATTTTTTGCGTATTTCTATTTGCGGTATACACCAAGGACTTATGAAGTATCCAGTACTATTTTAATAGATGATAAGAATGGAGGAATCCATTCTGAACGCAGCGCTTTTGAAGAATTAGGAATTTTAGGAGGTTCTCAAAACTCGATAGATAATGAAATAGGGATCTTAAAATCGCGTAGCCTTATGGAACGCGTTGTAAAAGATTTAGAGTTGAATATCTCTTATTTTTCCGTAGGAAAGTTTTCTAAATTAGAATTGCATAAAGACAAGCTTCCTTTTAAAATTAGTTTTTTTTCGAAAGATTCCATCTTTCATAAGTTGGGGACTTCTTTTATTTTAAAAAGAACCTCTGCAACTAATTTTACTTTAAAAAAGAGCGCTACGGAAGCAGAAACTACCCATCTTTTTGGCGAAAGTGTTAAAACCGATTTTGGTTCCTTTACAGTAACACCCAGAAATAGTGATGAAGGGCATTTAGATACTGAAATTGTAGTGGTTGTTTCCCCGACGGAAAGTGTGGCACAAGGATATAGGAGCCGTGTGCGAATTGCACCAGCAGACGAAAAATCGAGCCTTATCAATTTAACCTTGCAAGACGGAATAAAACAAAAAGCGATTGAAATTTTAGATTATCTAGTAGTTCAATACAACAAAGATGCCATTGCAGATAAAAGTTTTATAGGTAAAAACACTGATAAATTTATCAACGAACGTTTAACAGTAATTTCAAATGATTTAACGGAAGTGGATAAAGGCGTAGAAAGCTTTAAAACACTGAATAAATTGACGAATATTGACGGTGAGGTAGATTTAATACTAGACACTAATAATGCTATTGAACAAAAAATAATAGCGTTAAATACCCAGTTAAAATTAGCGCACTATGTTACGGAATATGTAAATAGTACTAAAAATGAGTTGATACCGTCTAATTTAGGATTGGCAGATGACGCTGTTAGTGAAAATACGTCGCAATACAACGCACTTATACTGGAATATAATAGAATTTTAAATAGTTCAGGGAAACTCAATCCTATATTGATTAATTTAGAAGAGCAGATTTTAAAATTTCGTAAAAGCATCAAGCAAGGTCTTGTCAATTTAAAGTCATCATTAACCATATCCTTAAATGATGCCAAACGTCAGGAAGGGTTATTGAATTCAAAAATAACATCAGTTCCCAAAAAAGAACGAGAGTTTAGAGATATCCAACGTCAACAACAGATTGTAGAAACCTTATACCTGTTTTTATTGCAAAAAAGAGAAGAAAATGCCATTAGTTTAGCGGTTACGGAACCCAATGCAAAAATAATAGATGCAGCTTATGGTAGTGGTGCTCCAATAGCACCAGTTTCAAGAAAAATATATTTCTTGGCTATTTTATTAGGCGCTGCAGTTCCGTTTATGTGTATTTTTTTATATTCAATTTTTGATAATAAACTTCATACCATTGAAGATTTGGAAAAAGAATTGGATATTATGGTGTTAGGTGACATTCCAAAGGTCAGATCCAAAGAAAAATTTATTATGGAAGAGGATGGTAAAGGCATTGTAACCGAATCATTCAGAATGTTGCGAACCAATGTAGCTTTTGTATTGTCGAAAATTAAAAAAGAGAGTAAAACAATATTTGTAACGTCTACGATAAAAGGAGAAGGAAAAACGTTTATATCTATTAACTTGGCGAGGGTTTTATCATTATCAGGCAAAAAGGTGTTGTTAGTAGGGGCAGATGTTAGAAACCCACAAATAGCACAGTTTCTAAATACTCCTAAAAAACCAGGATTGACTCATTTTTTAATGGATGAAAATATGCAAGCTGAAAACCTTATCCAATCGATGCCAGACTTAGGGTTTGATCTATTGCAATCAGGTTCCATACCTCCAAATACTTCCGAATTGTTATTGAATGGCCGTTTTGAGGAAATGTTAGCCTATGGAAGACAACATTACGATTTTGTAATTGTAGATACCGCACCAGTTAGTTTAGTAACCGATACGTTGCTATTAAGTGGTAATAATGCAGATTTGTTTGTTTATGTAGTAAGAGCCAATTATTTAGATAAAAGACTCTTAAAAGTGCCGCGTAAATTATTTAAAACAAAGCGATTGCAAAATATGGCTATTCTGTTAAATGATACCA
>JAGPIQ010000250.1 GCA_018054895.1 Lutibacter sp.
GCACTTGAATTTATATATGTAATTGGTAAAATTTCATCATTTGAAATTCCAGCTTCATTTATTTTCTTTAAATTCTCTTCATAATATCCAACATCAATCATTCTAGCCATTGCACAACATGCAATTTTTGGCATTAACACTGTTTTTTGCGGACTCATAACTTTTACACTTTCACCCATAAAACCAACACCACAAAATACAACGTATTTTGAATCTGTTAACATTACTTTTTTTGCAAGTTCCAATGAATCACCTGTAATATCTGCAAGTTCAAATACTTCATCTCTTTGATAAAAGTGTGCAACTAGCGTTACATCTAGTTCTTTTTTTAATTTTATTATCTCTTCTTTTAAATTCAAAATAAGCCTTCAAATTTTTAATATATGGGAATATAACAAAATTTTAGTTATAATCTCATTTAATCAAAGAGTTTAAACAAAGGTAATTAATGGATTTTTTCACAAATACAAACATTTTATTTTTTCTTGCGGCATACTTAGTAGGTTCAATTCCTTTTGGTTCTATTTTAGCAAAAACATTTGCAGGAGTTGATATTACAACTTCGGGAAGTAAATCAATTGGTGCTACAAATGTTCTTAGAGTTGTAAAAGAAACTAACCCAGCCCTTGCAAAAAAATTAGGTCTTGCAACTGTAATTTTAGATGCTCTAAAAGGTACATTGGTTTTATTAATAGCTTCATATTATGGAGTTAGTGAATCAACACTTTGGGGAATTGCGATACTTGCAGTTTTAGGACACTGTTATTCTATATATTTAGGACTTGAAGGTGGAAAAGGAGTTGCAACTGGACTTGGAGTTTATTTAGTACTTATTCCAATTCCTACTATTATTGGGGCTGTAGTTTGGATTTTATGTGCAAAAGTTTTAAAAATATCTTCTTTATCTTCACTTTTAGGTCTTTTAGCAGTTGTAATAAGTGCTAGTTTTTTAAATGATGGATTAAAAGTTGGATCAAACGTACCTATGTATATAATTGCTTTCATAATCTTCTACAAACATATACCAAACCTAATAAGAGTTATAAAAGGAGAAGAGAAAAGAGTTATATAAACTCTTTTCTCTTTAAAACACTCAAATGAAAATCCAAATCAATGATTTAACATTCAAATGTATAATAGGAATATTAGATTTCGAACGTATAAAAAAACAAAGAGTTATAATAAACTGCTCTTTTGAATATCAATTTACAAAAGACTCTTTCATAGACTACGCCCAAGTATCAGCTTTGATAAAAGCTACAATTAAAAAGAAAAAATTTCTTTTACTTGAAGATGCAATCTTACATTTAGAAGAACTACTATCAAATAAATACCAAATAAAAAACCTACAAATAAATATCTCAAAACCAGATATTTTAAAAGATTGTATAGTTAGCATATCAAACTAAAAATATTGACTTAAATATTTTAATATGCTAAAATACTTTCATGTAAAGCATGATAACTCTTGTAGGAGTGACTACCTACTAATTTATTCACCGAAAGGGTAAGGAATTTTTCCTTACCCTTTTTTTGTGGGTAGTGTTGGGTGGGAGTGATAAATGAAAGGAGTTCTTTCATGTTTTACAAAATGGTAGTATTACTTTTAATATTCTTGATATTCGCTATTGAGTTATATTAATAAAAGGGGGAATTAGTCACTCCCCTGTTACTACTTATTAACAATGCCCGCAAAAGTTTATGTTTCTTACAAAACATAGGAACTTGAAACTTGTTTCAAGCCCAGCAAACTACAATTTCCATGGAATTCGAAACTCATTTTGGCTCAAGTAACAAAACGACCAAAACAAATACAAAAAATCACAAACCCAAAATAAGACTAAAATTATCTCAACATAGCATTAACAAAGCATTAATAAGATGTAAATTAAAAGTTAACTTAAATTAACAGTTAATTAACATCCCAAACAGTAACTTTAAGAAAACTTTAAAATTTAGTGGTGTAGAATGGCCGTAACGGTATGTCGGAAAAGGTTTAAAATGCAAAGTTTTAGATGAGTTCGCGCGCTCCGATAGACTGAAAAAGATTTCGAAATTTTAGGAGAACAAATGAAAAAAATCGCAAAATTAAGTTTAGTAGCTGCAGTAGCAGTTTTAGGATTCACTTCAGCTAACGCTCAATCATTAGAAGAAGCAATCAAAAATGTAGAAACTTCAGGTTCTGTAGTTTATAGATATAATGATTACAGTAACGATGTTGTTGGTGGAGAGTCTGCACAAACAAATAACTATAAAATTGGAGCAAATTTATCTTCAAAAGTAAATGATGATGTAAAATTTAACTCAAGATTTATCATTGGTAAAAAAGCTAATGCTGGATTTGAGCAATTAGGTAATGCTACTGGTGATACTGCAGATACAGATACTAATGCAGATGTTTCATTAAGCCAAGTATATTTTGGATATACAGGTCTTGCAAATACAACAGTTAATGCAGGTAAACAAGGTTTAACAACTCCATGGACGGTAGCTATTGATTCT
>JAGPIQ010000122.1:0-1596 GCA_018054895.1 Lutibacter sp.
GAGCCTGATGCGTATCATTTAATTACTGAATATGCTAAAAGTGATCGTTCAACATTCGCTAAAGTTCGTGAAAATAGGCCAGATATTATAAAGATTCAACAAGCGTTAAACCAATATTTAGAAAATAGTTTGTACAAAAACAACTATGTAAATAAAGGATATACAAAAGGATTAAATTTTAAAGTAGATTAAAAATAGAATGAATAGCATTCAAAAAACATTTTTTATTACAAGTATATTTTTTATACTTTTTAGTTGTTCAATAAGTAAAGAAATGAAAACAGATAAAATTCAAAATTCGGATACTATCGAATGGAAAATTAATGAGTTATTGGCTAAAATGACGCTAAAAGAAAAAGCAAGCCAAATGTTAAACATAGGTTTGCCAACTATTTTAAAAGGTGGGTATTGGGAAGAAAAAGACAGTGTTAATTTTGATGTAAAAAAGTTTAAAAAATACATTATAGAATTAGGTGTTGGCTCCATTCATAACACACCAGGATTTTTAGCAAATAGAAGCGAATGGTTTGAGATTGTAAAAACAATTCAAGATTCTATGATGCAAAAATCGCGCTTAAAAATTCCTGTTTTGTATGGAATTGATAATATTCACGGCGCAAATTATGTGCAAGGATCTGTATTATTTCCGCATCAAATTGGGTTGGCAGCAACTTGGAATACGGAGTTGACAAAACTGAGCGGAGAAATTACTTCCTATGAATCCAGAGCAGCTTCATTGCCTTGGAATTTCAACCCAAATGCAGATGTTGCCATGAATCCATTATGGGGACGGATTTCTGAAAGTTTTGGGGAAGATCCTTATTTAATTTCTGAAATGACCAATGCGTATGTTGAAGGTTCACAAGGTGAAAGTTTGGGAAATTCTAAAAGTTCTGCGGTATGTTTAAAGCATTTTATTGGGTATGGCGCTGGTAGAAATGGAAAAGACAGAGCCAATGCTATTATTCCTGAAAATAGTTTACGCCAATATTATTTACCTCCGTTTCAAAATGCTATTGATAAAGGCGCAATGGGCGTTATGATTAGCTCAAATGCGGTCAATGGAATTCCGTGTCATTTAAACAGTTATTATATCAATGATATTTTAAAAGGTGAAATGAATTTTAAAGGTGTGGTAATTTCTGATTTTAGTGATGTTGAGTTTTTAGTAGGAGCACATCAATCAGCAAAAAACAAAAAAGAAGCTACAAAAATGGCTGTAAATGCTGGATTGGATATTTTAATGAACCCTTATGATGATGATGTAGTGGATATTATTGTAGAATTGGTGGAAGCTGGTGAAATTAAAATGAGCAGAATTGATGATGCCGTTACCAGAGTTTTACGTTTAAAATTTCAGTTGAATTTATTTGAAGTTCCGTATAATAATCCTGCTGAATACCCAGATTTTGGTAGTGAAAAGCACATTGCTGCAAATTACAACATGGCGAGTGAATCCATTACGCTTTTAAAAAATGAAGATGCTATTTTACCTTTAAGCAAAGGGAAAAAAGTATTGGTTACAGGCTATGCGGCGAATTCAATTAATATGCTAAATGGCGCTTGGTCTCGAACTTTTTTAGGAAGAGAAACGAA
>JAGPIQ010000122.1:1696-7966 GCA_018054895.1 Lutibacter sp.
AATTTACGGTTTCAATTGCTGTAAAAAATACTGGAAAACGGGAAGGAAAAGAAATAGTAGAAGTGTATGTGAAAGATTTAGTGGCAACTGTTTCGCCAGATTCTAAAAAATTAGTTGGTTTTACGAAAGTTAATTTGAAAGCTGGAGAAACTAAAACGGTCGAATTTAACTTATCAACGAAGGATTTAGAAAGTATTGGAATCAACAACACATGGATTATTGAAGAGGGTGATTTTGAAATTCAAGTAGGTGGAAATCCTCAGAAGTTATTAAAACAAGTAATCAATTTCAAAAATTAATACATATTATGAATAAAATAAAGTTAACCTTCCTTTTTCTAATTGTCCTTTTTTCTGAAGTATCAGCTCAAGAAAATTTAATTATAAACACATATAATAGAACCACTAAAAGTTTAAATGGACAATGGAAATATATAGTAGATCCGTATGAAAATGGATTTTATAATTATAGGTATGAACCATTTGAAAATCAACAAAACCCTGGAAATGGTGCTTTTTTTATCAATGCAAAACCAAAAGATAAATCGGATTTAGTAGAATATGATTTCGATTTGTCTGATAGTATTGCTGTGCCAAGCGATTGGAATTTACAAAAGGAAAACTTGTACTATTATGAAGGGACGGTTTGGTATAAAAAATCATTCGATTATGTAAAAACCAGTCAAAATAATCGTGTTTTTGTCTATTTTGAAGCGGTAAATTACGAAGCAGACGTGTATTTCAACGGAAAAAAATTAGGAAAGCACATTGGTGGTTTTACGCCTTTTAATTTTGAAGTAACGCATCTTTTAAAAGAAAGCGGCAATTTTTTAGTGGTTAAAGTTGATAATAAACGGAAGAAAGAAGCGGTTCCAACTTTAAATACAGACTGGTTTAATTATGGTGGAATTACTAGAGATGTAAAATTGGTAGAAACTTCAGCAAACTTTATTCAAGATTATTTTGTGCAATTAAATCCAACGAATAATCAACAAATAAAAGGATTTGTGAAGTTGAATGGAAAAGAGATTTCAGAAAAAGAAATTCTAGTAACTATTCCAGCTCTTAAAATGAAGGCAAAAGTTATTACAAATAAAGAGGGAATTGCTTCCATTGAGTTCAATTCAAAAAAAATAAAATATTGGTCTACAACGAATCCATATTTGTATGATGTTGTTTTTACAGTTAACGGAAATGAATTGAAAGATCAGATTGGTTTTAGAACTATAAAAACAGCAGGGCAAGAAATTCATTTAAATGATCAAAAAATATTTTTAAAAGGAATTTCTATTCATGAAGAAAGCCCAATAAGAGGCGGAAGAGGTTATTCTGTTGAAGATGCACAACAATTATTAAATTGGGCGAAAGAATTAGGGTGTAATTATGTACGCTTGGCGCATTATCCGCACAATGAGCACATGGTTCGTTTGGCAGATAAAATGGGAATGTTAGTTTGGGAAGAAAACCCAGTATATTGGACCATTGCTTGGGAAAATAAAGAAACCTATAAAAATGCTGAAAATCAATTAACAGAAGTTATTAATAGAGATAAAAATAGAGCTTCCGTAATTATTTGGTCTATGGCAAATGAAACACCAACTAGCGACGCTAGAAATATATTTCTAACAAATTTGGCAACACATACACGTGCTTTAGACCCAACGAGGTTAATTAGTGCAGCGCTGGAACAAACCGATTTCCAAGGGAATCCTGGAGTTAGAACTATTCATGATGCTTTTGCCGATGTAGTTGATGTATTGAGTTTTAATCAATATGTTGGTTGGTATGATGGTTTACCTGAAAAATGTGGACAAATTAGTTGGAAAATCACTCAAAATAAACCGGTGTTAATTTCTGAATTTGGTGCTGGTGCAAAAGTTGGTTTCCATGGTGATAAATTAACACGTTGGACGGAAGAATTTCAGGAAGATGTATATGTGCAAACATTAAAAATGTTGGAAGGAATTGAGCAATTACAAGGGTTTTCACCTTGGATTTTAGTCGATTTTAAATCGCCAAGACGTGTGTTGCCTAAAATTCAAGATGGATATAACCGTAAAGGATTAATTTCTGAAGACGGACAAAAAAAGAAAGCTTTTTATGTGTTGAAGAATTTCTACGACCATAAGAACGTAACTAACTAAAGAATAATTAAAGTTTATTTCAACACCTTTAAATCATAATTTTTTTAAGACTGCTAACACTTATATTTTTATAAATGTTAGCAGTTTTGTTACATTAAATCGTTAGGGATTTAAAACTAATTTTCATAAAATGTTTAACTTATTTTAGAAACAGTTAAACATTTTGTAATTTAGCAGCATATTTCTAAGAAACTTATTTCTTGAAATTTAAAATTCTAAAGATATGTTCGGATTATTTAAGAAAAAGTCAGCGAAAGAAAAGTTACAAGTTCAATACGAGGAGCTTTTAAAAGAATCGTATAATTTATCGACTACGAATAGAAAATTAAGCGATCAAAAAATATATGAAGCTGAGCAAATAATGAATCAAATTGAAAACTTAGGTTAATACGTTTCAATATTATGTCAGCAGAAAAAAAACCAGATAATGTAGTTTTTAATACGAAAACCCAAAAATATGATGCGTCGCTTAAGCCGTATGCTTCTTCTGTTGGTTCTCCAGTAATTACTTCAACTGATACCGTTGCTTGGAAAAATAGAAGTATTCATAAAATTAATAGTAAGGTTGCAGCTAGATATTTAGAATTAAAGGCAGAATATCAAAAAATGATGGATGAGTTTGAATACAATAAACTCATTTTTGAAGCAATATTTACGTTTGAACCTATAATTGGAAAAGAATATCATCTATACAAAAGAAAAAATGGAGAATCATTTCTTTCTATTATAGCTCCAGAAGAATGTAATTTTAACTTTATAGGAAGTTTTTATTTAAATGCAGATCAAATCTGGGAAAAAATTGAACGTTAGTTTGAAAGATACTATGCAACTTACAACAATAGAATTAGACCGTATTATAGAAATGGCTTGGGAGGATCGTACACCTTTTGAAGCAATTCTATTTCAATTCGGATTGCCAGAAAAAGAAGTTATTAAATTAATGCGTGGAAATCTTAAAGAGTCAAGTTTTAAACGTTGGCGAAAAAGAGTAAACAGTGGCGTTAGTCAAAAGCATTTAAAAAAACGTGACTCAGCCATTACGCGCTTTAAGTGCTCTCGTCAAAAAGAAATTTCAGGAAATAAAATAAGTAAACGCTAACAGAAAAAAATAAGGGGTGTTTTACCTAATGTAAGAAGGAATTGGATATTTCTAAGGTTTTTAGTACCGCTTTAAAAACACGGTTTTATCATTTGATTTTTAGAGTTAAAAACCTGATAAGCATTATTTATTTGTTAATTTTGATAAAAATTTAAAAAATGGCTCAAAATCATCTAAAAAAATCACTACCTATTCTTGCCTTTATGGCAATATTTTCGGTAGGAATGATTTATGGAATTTATACTTTATTAACTCCAGAAAAAAAATTACCAGTTTACAATCCTGCCGATGTTAATCCAAAATTAGTAGACGAAAGTGTTGTGCATGTACGAAGTAATCATAAGGTATTGAAGTTTTCACTAATCAATCAAAACGGAGACTCAATTACAGAAAAGGATTACGAAAATAAAATTTACGTAACAGACTTTTTCTTTACACGTTGTATGACCATTTGCCCAGTGATGACAAATAATATGGGTAAACTTCAAGAGGCTTTTAAAGCGGATGATGATGTAAAATTCTTATCCTTATCTGTTACACCAGATATTGATAGTGTTTCGGTTTTAAAGGAATATGCTATTGCAAAGGGAGTAATTGATGGCAAGTGGAATATAACTACGGGTTCTAAAAAGCATATTTATGAATTAGCTCGAAAAAGTTATTTTGCCGTTTTAGAGGAAGGTGATGGTGGTTTGCAAGATTTTATTCATACTGAAAATTTTATTTTGGTAGATAAAAAGAAGCAAATTAGAGGGTTTTATGATGGTACAAATAATGAGGATATTGAACGTTTAAAGCTTGATATTAGGCTGTTACAAACCGAGTAAATATAAATGATATATATCATAGTTTAGAATCATTCTAATTTAGTATATTTGTCATTATTTATAATTATTCTTAATAATGGGAGATACAATTGCAAGCTTACGAATTGGCGAAAGCGGAATTATCGAAGATTTTTCGTTGGACATGATCCCTTTATGTTTATTAGAAATGGGATGTTTGCCAGGGAAAGAGGTTAACTTGGTGCAAATTGCACCATTGAATGATCCACTTTATATTAAAGTGAATGGCAGTCATTTAGCTATTCGTAAAGATACGGCTAGTCTAATTAATATCACAAAGTTATAGTTCATGGAAAATAGTGCTGTTGTAAATTTTGCATTAGTGGGAAACCCTAATACTGGTAAAACATCATTATTTAATCAGCTTACGGGCTTAAAGCAGAAAGTAGGTAATTACCCTGGTATTACGGTTGATAAAAAGCATGGTAAATGTAAATTATCAGCAGAATTAACAGCTGAAATTGTTGATTTGCCAGGAACTTATAGTATCAACCCTCAAACTTTAGATGAAAGTATTGTTTTAGATACGTTATTGGATACCAAAAACACGTCCTTCCCAAATGCCGTAATTGTTGTTGCAGAAGTTGAAAACCTAAAGAGAAACTTACTGTTGTTTTCTCAAATAAAAGATCTAAATATCCCTACATTATTAGTTATTAATATGGCTGATCAAATGGAAAGGAAGGGAATTGAAATTGATATTGAGGGATTAAAAAAAGACTTGAAAACTGAGATAATTTTAGTGAGTTCAAGAAAAAACATAGGTATTGATGTGCTGAAAAAAGCACTTTCAAATTATAAAAATTGGAATACAGAGCCGATCGCAAAAATTTCAAATAGAATAGACCCTTCTTTTTTTGATAAATTACAAATAAATTTCAAAGAAAACTCTTTATTTAAATCTTGGCTTTTTATTACGCAAAAAGAGCATATTCATTTTTTAACTTCTGAAGAAAAAGAAAAAATTGAAAAATTTGAAATTGATACTGAAATAGTTAAAAAGTACCAACATAAAGAAACTATTTTTAGATATCAGTATATCAATGAAATACTAAAAAGAAATTATAAAGTTGATGTTTCAAAAGCTACAGATTTTCGCGCGAAATTAGATAAAGTATTGACGCATAAAATATTTGGCTATGTTATTTTTGCAGCAATTTTATTATTAATTTTTCAATCTGTTTTTGAGTGGGCAAGCCTTCCAATGGATTTAATTGATGGTGTTTTTGCGAACTTAAGCGAATTTTCAAGACAACAATTACCTGAAGGTGTTTTTTCAAATTTAATTGCGGAAGGTATTATTCCAGGAATTGGTGGAATTGTAATTTTTATTCCACAAATAGCAATTTTATTTTTGTTTATAGCGGTATTAGAAGAAACCGGTTACATGAGTCGCGTAGTTTTTTTAATGGATAAAATAATGCGAAAATTTGGAATGAGCGGGAAAAGTATTATTCCGTTAATTTCAGGAACAGCTTGTGCAATTCCCGCTGTTATGGCTTCACGAAACATAAGTAATTGGAAAGAACGATTGATAACAATTTTAGTTGTGCCTTTTACAACGTGTTCTGCTCGTTTGCCTGTGTATGCTATTTTAATTTCTTTAGTAGTGCCGAGTAAACGTATTTTCGGAATTTTTAATTTGCAAGGCCTTACATTAATGAGTTTGTATTTATTAGGGTTTGGAGCCGCTATTTGTTCTGCTATTTTATTGAATAAAGTTTTAAAAATTGAGAGTAAAAGTTTTTTTGTAATAGAAATGCCTAATTATAAAGTACCTTCATTAAAAAATGTTTTTTATGAAGTGGTTGGGAAAACGAAAGAATTTATTTTAGGTGCTGGAAAAATAATTTTAGCGCTGTCCATTGTTTTATGGTTTTTGGCTTCCAATGGAACTGAAAATTATAAAAATGCAGAGGTTATTGTTCCTACTTTAGAAGGAAATAGTAATTTAAGTACAGATGTACTTCAAAAGAAAATAGGCTCCTATAAATTAGAACATTCCTATATAGGTACAATGGGAAAATTTATTGAACCAGTTATTGCACCTATTGGGTACGATTGGAAAATTGGAATTGCATTAATAAGCTCGTTTGCTGCACGTGAAGTTTTTGTGGGTGCATTAGCAACCATTTACAGTGTTGAAAGCGATGGGGAAGACGTGGGAACTATAAAAGAACGTA
>JAGPIQ010000123.1 GCA_018054895.1 Lutibacter sp.
AAACCAAAACCAATGCCCGATATAAGTGCTATGATAAGGTTGAATTCGTTACTGATGATATAAGGTACTAATGGTCCCATAGTCTATATTATTTTAACCAAAGATTTCTAAAAAAATAGGCAAATGCGTATGCGGACCCAAAAATGGCCAACATAGTAATAATGCCTCCAAATGACATCACAGCCATTCCACTTAAAGCTGAACCACTGGTACAACCTCTTCCGAATTGTGAACCAAGTCCAAATAATAAACCTCCAAGTATAGCAGTTCCAATACGTGTTATATGATTAATTTTAGGTCCATGCTCAATTTGTAATCCTACACGATTTGCTAAAACCCCAGAAAAGAAAGCTCCTATAATAACCCCGATTACTTCCCAAACCAACCAATCTTTTAATGGACCGTCATTACTTTCTGAATATTCCTTTAAATAAACAGTATTGGCTGTATGTTCTGGTGCTATTTCGGCAATTGTACTTAGTGCTACACTTTTTACAGCGCCACTTGCACCCAACCCTCTTCCTGTTACATAAATGGTTCCCAATAAAACTAATCCTAGTATAAAGCCTGCCAAATATGGATTCATATATGCTTTTATTTTCATTGATTATCTTCTTTAGTATGGTTCATTTTTCCGTTTACTTCTTCACTATCTTCATGAGTTTCTTCATCTTCTAAATCTTCATATCCTGTAATCATTGCATTAATGTTAGATGTTGGTGTTTCTCCAGTAGTAGTCATATATACATGCACAATTAAAAACACAATTAATAAAATGGCTCCTAAGGTGTGCCAAAAGGCAATACTTTCCAAAGAAAAATCTTCAACAACCACTATATCATTCTCATCGAATGATTTATATAGCATATACATAATTCCAGAAATTAAAGTCATTGGAATAAGTACTAATTTAAACGCTAAATACACAATTCGTTGTAAAGGATTTAATTTTCGAAGTTGTGTTTTTGCTGTTGGGTGATGTTCTCCTTTAAAGATACCCGACATATAATATAAAATTTGTTCCTTTAACTTTTTAGTAGTTGGAATGTATTGTCTCCATTCTCCAGTAGTAAAATGCCAAAAAATGGAAATTATAATAAGCCCAATTAGCAACCATGAAGCAGTTCTGTGAAATTCTACTGCCTTTTCAAATCCAAAAATTTCAAAAGTACCATGTACTTCAAATCCTGTGACTGCTAAAAACATAATAAGTGAAGCTTGTGTCCAATGCCAAAAGCGCTCAAATCCTTTATAAATATATACTTTACTCATAATTATTTTACTATAAATTGTGTTTATGAATCTAATTTGTCTTTTAATTCTTTTTTATCATAATCAATAACTTCCTTTTTGTACCTGTTATTTTTTATATCCTGAACAATACGAACAGTTGCATGCCCAGCTACACCTAAAATTGTTAAAATTAACAACCATTTTCCTACCGAATCTAATGTTGAATTAGTATCTCGTCCTGGTAAATAAAAACCTGTTAATTTTGCTAAACGACCATCCGTACGTGTATGACATTCAACACAGCTTAGCGCTTTATCTTTTGGTGAAACCATGTGATTTAAAGGCCAATACATTTCTGTTTCAATAAAGTCGAATTTCCCACTATAAGGTTGTCCAGCTATTTCCATTCCTTTTTTAGCCGCTTCTTGCCAGTTAAAATCGTTCCAATAAGCGCTATCTCCTTTTTTATCACCATATAATAATGGTTGAATTAAACGTTTATACTCTGTATCATAAATCTGGTCTCCTGTATGAATTTTTACAGGAATAATTTTAGAGTTTCTATCTGCATATGAACCGTGAAGCGTGTTCATTTTAACTGGAACAGACGTTATACTGTCTCCCAATCTGTATTGCTCCGCTGTACCATTAAACCATACATAATCAGGCTTTACATTTTTATCCCAAACAAATGATCCTTTTATGGACATATAATCGTGATTTCCTAATGAATCTTCTTCTTCAAATGGTTCTCCATTTTTTAATTTTCCTGCATCAGACCATTTCCAAGACATTTTTGTTGAATTAACCTTCGCATATTCAGGAATATGACAGGTTTGACACGCTATTTTTGATCCATGACGATTTAATACATTATCAAAGTGAGGAGTATTACCATGACAGTCTTCACACAAAGCACGATCTATATTATTTGTTGAAACCGAATATAGTTTCCCTTTTATTTGATGATTTTGTGCGGTATGACATGCAACACATTCCATATTCATTCCGTTTGAAGCCATGTGAACATCTACTTCTCTATCGCATGAAAGTTGTGCAACTTCCAAATCACCATGTTTTACATTGTTTCCACCTCCACTAAAAAAGTGACAAGAACCACAGTTATTTTTTGATGGCATTCCTACACTTTGTGCTACATTTTCTAAATTAACCGATCTGTCAGGATATCCTGCCGTAGCAGCACCTTTTAAGTACTCTTCACTATTATCATGACAAACCATACAATCTACATTTTGAGCATTCTTAAAATCAAAATGATTACTATCCATTCCATATCCAATATGGCATGCAGCACACGCCTTTTCATTGGAATTAGATCCTAAACAAAAATTGTTCATTACATTCTTTTTACCCGATGCATAGACACCCTTACCTTTTACGTAAGAAAGTCGATCCCAGTTCCAATGTGATGAGGCCATCACCTCTTTATGAGTTTCGGTATGACAGGTAAGACAGCTCGCAGTTACTTCCTGAGGTGTTTTAAACTTCACTTGTAAAACCTCTAACTTATGATGATCAACTGAAGGAATCGATTTAAATGCATATTTCTGCTTTAACAATTCTAATTTCAAATTGGCTGGTTCATCCTTATGAAAAACATTTACTGCCACCAACGAAGCAATAATGATGATAATTACAATAATTATTGATTTATACATTTATACACCTTTTTAATTCATTTTATCAATATTCTATAGTTGCATATTTTGATTAAAAAAGACTAAAAGGTCTTAATAGTGAGCGTGCAAAATTTTTACTCACTTAAAATCAAAAAACAACAGATATAAATGTCGAAATACTTTATACTCCGTTATTAAACATTTGTTACATTCAAAATCACCCAAAAACATAACAATCTGTTATTTAACCATATAGATTTCTTCAACTAGATCAATTTATAATGATTCTAAAATAAATAGGTTAAAAACACAAAAAATTATACTATTCATACTTATTGAACATTGTTTTAAACTATAAAACCGACCGAATAACATTCAACTATAGGTTTATTTTCACCTAAAAACACCTTTTTTTCTTTTATTATTAAATTTTTTTTTTAAATGTACTATAAGAAATTAAAGTTCATTTAATTGATAAAATGATGTTCTATATTTGCAAAACACAAATCATTTTAAATGTTTATGAATACAATTACATTAATTAGCAGCGATAAAAATTCAATAGTAAAAATTGAAGCTGGAGAATTGGTAAGTTATAGATCTTTTAATGAAGAACTGATGCACCAAAAAGGAAATCCAGGTTGGCGAAATACGGATACAGAAATGTTCCCTATTATTGGTCCTACTGCTGAAATAAACTTTACAGTTTCAACTCCAAAAGGAACGTGTATTCAAGATCAGCATGGTATTTTACGAGAATTAAAGTATACTTTGATAAACGATAGTTCAACAGCTGCCGTGTATCAAAAAAAATATGAGGAAAATACTATCGTTAAAAACTCTAAGTTTCCAGAAAAATCTACTAAGGAAACAATCTTTTGGCCGTATTCATTTACATTCAAAAAAAAATTTGAATTAACGAATACTTCACTAAAAATAACTTTTGAAATTGAAGCTGAACAAGGAATGCCTTTTATGTTAGGCTATCATCCAGCATTTATGCTGAATGGTAATTTAGATGAACTTATTAAAGTTGAAAATAAAATGATTTCCATTCCTACAATTATGGAAGGTGGAGATACTGCTTTTCCTGTTCTGAATACATCTGAAATTTCATTAATTAAAACAACCGGTTTACACATTAACATTAAAACCACTGGTTTTCAAAACTTTATGCTATGGACACCCGTTAATAATATGTTATGTATTGAACCAATAACGGCATATCCTTATGCTGAAGGAGAATTGCTTTCTAAAAAATTATTCAATAATTCAAATGGGATAGATACTTTTGAAGTACTTATTACTGCTAAAAAACTCGCTGTCTAATTATAAGACAGCGAGTTCAGTAAATTTCTATTTTTCAAATTTTAAAGATAGCGAATGCTCTTTTTAATAATTAAATCGTTGAGGGCCACCTCTTCTAATTTCTTCATTCGCATACGCTTCAAACTTTTTAAAGTTTACCCTAAAGGCATTCGATAATTTAAAAGATGTATCATAATATTTTTTATCATCATTCCAAGTCGCTCTCGGACTTAACAGCGCTGTTGGAACACCAGGGCATTCACGAGGTTCCGCTACTCCAAATACAGAATGAATATGATAGTTTTCATAATTATAAGCACCCAAAGCGCCTGATAAAGCGGCATTGATCATAGCACGTGTATATTTTAATTTAATACGTGTTCCAATACCATAAGGTCCTCCAGTCCAACCTGTATTTACCAACCATACATGTACGTTTGCATCCTTCATTTTTTTAATCAACATTTCAGCATATACAGATGGGTGCAAAGGCATAAACGGCGCTCCAAAACAAGCAGAAAAACTAGGAGTTGGCTCTAAAACACCTTCTTCTGTTCCTGCAACCTTGGCTGTATAACCTGACATAAAATGATATGCCGCTTGAGTAGCAGTTAATTTAGAAATTGGAGGTAATACCCCAAAAGCATCAGCCGTTAAGAAAAATATATGTTTAGGATTGGAGGCTATGGATGGTTTTTGAATATTTTTAATATGATAAATAGGATAACTAACACGTGTATTTTGCGTAATAGAAGTATCTTTAAAATCTACATCACCATGATCATCAACAATTACATTTTCTAGTAAAGCTCCTTTTTTAATCGCTCCAAAAATCTCAGGCTCATCTTCACTGCATAGGTTTATTACTTTAGCATAACAACCTCCTTCAAAATTAAAAATGTTATTATTACCATCCCACCCGTGTTCATCGTCGCCTATTAACTTTCTTGTTGGATCAGTTGAAAGCGTTGTTTTTCCAGTGCCTGACAATCCAAAAAAGATGGCTGTTTCTCCTTTTTCATCTACATTAACAGAACAGTGCATTGGTAACGTATTTTGATACACTGGTAATATAAAATTCAAAGCAGAAAAGATTCCTTTTTTAATTTCACCTGTATACCCTGTACCACCAATTAATACTATTTTTTTAGTAAAGTTTAAAATGGCAAAATTATGTTGCCGCGTACCATCCTTTTCAGGATCTGCCATAAACCCTGGAGCACATACAACCGTCCAATCTGGAGCAATAGTTTCCAATTCCTTTTCACTAGGTCTGATAAACATATTGTGCGCAAACAAATCGCACCACGAATATTCATTAATTAATCGAATGCTTAATTGATGCGAAGGTTCTGCACATGCAAAACAATCACGCACATACACATCTTTTCCATCTAAATAATGAATAACTTGGTCATACAATTGATCAAATTTTTCAGGTTCAAAAGGTATATTCACGGAACCCCACCAAACCTTATCATTGGTTATTTCATCTTTAACAATAAATCGATCTAATGGGGACCTTCCTGTGAAGGCTCCTGTATGAACGGCTAATGCTCCTGAAGAAGTTTCAACTCCAGAGCCTTCCTCAATTGCAATTTGATGAAGTTTATCAGATGAAAATTGATAATGAATGTTGCTTTTTGTAATTCCGTATTTTTGTAAAGAAATTATTGATTTTGAAGTAGTTTCCATATCACTGAATTTTATCCCTTAAAGTTACCAAATAAATTTTGAAGAACCCTTTAATATCCTTTATTTTTTTAACCAAAAGTGATACTTTATAGGCAAAAAACAGCTACAAAATGAGTAGTAGAAATTAGGCTATTTTAATTCTTAACTTTTTTCAAATTCAAAAAGTTAGCTGCATCCATTAAAAATTATTTATTGCACAACTTATAAAGTATAACCCGTTGGGTGTAATTGTTTTTTGCACAGAATTATTCCACCGTTTTGTTACACTGAGCTTACCTACCGCAGGCAGGATCAGACTTACATTTTGTAATTAATTACCTGTATTTTGCATAAAGCAGCTATTTTTATACTGAAATAATGAATTACACCCAACGGGTTAAAGTATAATATTATTTTACGTCTTAAATTTAAGGTTAATTTGTATTTTTTTTAGTAAATTTAAGTTCCTTTAAAGTTAACCCCTATGCTTAAAAGAACACTTTTTTTTGGAAATAAAGCATCTATCTCTACCAAATTAGAACAATTGGTTATTAAAACCGAAGCAAGAGAAACCACTATTCCTATTGAAGATATTGGTTTTGTTGTAATTGAACATCCTGAAATTTACATTTCTATAACTTCACTCACTAAGTTAGCAGACAATAATGTAGCTATTATTTTTTGTGATGCGAAACACATGCCAAATAGTATGCTACTTAATTTAAACAATCACTATATTCAGCAAGAATTATTTTCACAACAAATTAATGCCAGTGAACCACTGAAAAAACAATTATGGCAACAGGTTATAAAAACCAAAATAAACTATCAAGCAGAACATTTAAAAAAATTACAAAAGCCTTATGCTGTCCTACTCCATTACGAATCGAAAGTATTGAGTGGAGACACTACTAATATGGAAGGAGCAGCGGCGGCTTTTTATTGGAAAACTATTTTCGATTTTAACTTTAAACGTGAGCGTTTTGGAGATTATCCTAATTTATTTTTGAATTATGGATATATTGTTCTACGTGCAGCCGTGGCTCGTGCTATCGCTGGCAGTGGTTTATTAAGCACATTAGGCATCCATCACCACAACAAATACAACGCTTTTTGCTTGGCTGATGATATAATGGAACCTTACAGACCTTTGGTAGATGCTGCAGTTATTGAAATAATGCAAAATTTTAATGATCAAGAATTAACCGTACCTATAAAAGCTGAATTACTAAAAATTCTAACACAAACAGTTTATTTTGAAGATTCTAGAAGTCCACTAATGGTAGCACTTTCTAAAACAACTTCTTCCTTACAACAATGCTACACTGGAGTAACACGAAAAATTATTTATCCTAATTTATGGAATTAAACGGCTATAGAATTATGTGGTTATTTGTATTTTTTGATTTACCTACCGAAACTAAAAAAGACAGAAGAAATGCGCAACAATTTAGAAAAAACCTGATAAAAGATGGTTTTACAATGATGCAATATTCCGTATATACCCGACATTGTGCTAGTTTTGAAAGTGCCGATGTACATGAAATTAGAGTGAACAAATTATTACCTCCTTTAGGTAAAGTGAGTTTGCTACGCATTACAGATAAACAATTTGGAAACATCCTTAATTTTTGGGGTAAATTTGAAGTCCCTAAAGAACCTCCTCCAACCCAATTAGAATTATTTTAATGACATTTTTTTATCATCTACTTTATTTTGTCATTCCGACAGCGGAGGAATCTCATCGAAACAGGCTCAACTAGTTAAATGTAATTTCTCGTTATCGTTCGAAATGACAGTAAAGATAAATTACAAACAAAAAAATGCTTCAATCTTGCCTTATCACTGCAAAAAAGAAGCATTTTTATTTACGACATTTTCAATTAAAACTTTAACTACCAGAAGCTAACAAAGCAACTAAATATCGTTTTCTCTAATCTTTAATCAAACCACAACAGCGGGTTCAGCACATTGATTTTGACAGCGAATATCGTTTTCTCTAATCTTTAATCAAACCACAACTTATGGTTTCCCTTTAATTTTAGTAAAACAAATATCGTTTTCTCTAATCTTTAATCAAACCACAACCGTATGG